>DAINBR010000140.1:0-394 GCA_036732865.1 Bacteroidota bacterium
CAAACCGGGAATTGTGAAAGAGGGACGGATATTGCCGTAACGAACGGCGGTTTCAGCACTGTTCTCGAACCATCGAGTATTGTTACTTTTGTGTCGAAGTAGGAACGGAGCGAACTCCTATGAAATCGAAGCGTCCCTGTTCAGGTCGTCCCCGGTTGGCTCTTCTGCGATTTATCGGCCTCACCATCCTGATCGCGATCACTACGCTCCCTTTACGGGGACAGAACGATGGGCCGTGGCAGGGAAAGAAATGCGCAGTCGTCCTGACCTATGACGACGCGTTGAACGTTCATCTGGACAAGGTTATCCCGGCTCTGGATTCACTCGGTCTCAAGGGAACGTTCTACATCTCCGGTTACTTTCCCAGTTTCAGAGCGCGGCTCAGAGACTGGTC
>DAINBR010000140.1:404-8435 GCA_036732865.1 Bacteroidota bacterium
CGGACATGAACTGGGGAACCACACGTTGTATCATCCTTGCGAGGGAAGTTCTCCCGGAAGAGAATGGGTCCCGCCTGATTACAACTTGAGCCGTTACACTGTCCGGCGTATTGTCGATGAAATCGCGATGGCAAACGCGTTGCTCGAGGCGATTGATGGCAGAACGCAACGAACCTTTGCCTACCCATGCGGTGACACAATGGTGGGCGATTCCTCCTATGTCGGCGAAGTCAAAAGGCTTGTTTCGGGGGCGCGCGGAGGGGGAGGGAGGCTGCAAACGATTGACGACATTGACCTGTACGACGGGGGGTCGTTTATGATCAACGGCCATTCGGGTGATGATTTGATTCGCCTGGTGAACGATGCGGCAGTCAGAAATGCTCTGGCGGTCTTTCTCTTTCATGGGATAGGTGGAGAACATTCTCTGAATGTGTCATCGGCCGACCACCGGGAGCTGATCACTTTCTTGAAACACAACGAGAACGAGATCTGGGTGGCGACAATGGTGGATCTGTGCGAATATGTGCGCCGGGTGAGAGGGGAGAAGTAGAAATGGTGTCCAGGTCCGATTGGCAAACGAATTTCTCGAAAACTACAACCAAAGGAGGAACCTTGAAAGCAACCCTACCGACCCGTGAAGCGGGGGCAAAGGGAAGGCGAGTGGCGCGGCGGCCTGTGGCAATGCTACTGGGGGTCGCGGGAGTTGTCTGCATAGGCCTCTTCAGGGCTGCTCCTGTGTTTGCCGGGCTGCTGGATACGATACAAACCAACGTACCCGCCCTCAAGCAAGTCTACGCACACGATTTCCACGTGGGATGTCTGTTGTCATATGCTCATATCGGTTTTTCGACGGATCCGTATGTGGGTGGCCAATCGAGCGTTGTTGATACCAACGGCGGGTATTTGATCAAGTACCACATGAATTCCATGGGCCCGGGGAACAACATGAAACCGCAGTACACCGTGGATCTTTCCGGCAGTGCTTCGGCGTATAGTGCTGCAACCACCCAGGAGGCAAAAGATACTATCAACGTCCATCCCATCGTGAGGTTCAACGGGAACCTGATAGCTCAACTCAATTGGGCTCAAAGACAAGGATTCAAGGTACGCGGACATACACTGGTGTGGCACAATCAAACGCCGGGCACAGGGTTTTTCCGAACGGGCTACTCGGCTGGCGGCACTCGTCTTACAAAAGAGGTCATGACTGCGCGTTTGGAGAACTACATCAAAGAGGTAATCAGGCTGCTGCATGAAGGATGGCCGGGATTGCTCCTGGCGATGGATGTCGTGAACGAGGCCGTGAACGACGGTACAGGCACAGACCGCACGACCAACAACGAATGGTATACGACATTCGGGGACAACAGCTATATCATGAAGGCCTTTGAGCTGAGCAGGAAGTATACGGTGCAGTTTGGTGAGACGCAGATCAAGCTCTACTACAACGATTACAACACCCACGATGCCAACAAAGCCAACGGCATCGTGCGGGTCTGTGGTCCGATCTATAGCGCCGGATACCTGGATGGCATCGGCATGCAGGAGCACGATGCCGTCTCATCACCAACCGCCGCGGCATGGATAGCATCCTACGAGAAATTCAGCGCGGTCTGCGACGAGATGGCCGTGACAGAGTTTGACGTGAAGACACCCGATTTCACGGCGGCAGGATTGGCGTCCCAGGCAAACCAGGTCGGCGCGCTGTTTAAGTGTTTTGTCGAGCGGAGCGCCCGTTCCGGTCGCGGCAAAATTGTGAATGTCACCAAAGATGGGTTGAATGACCGGTGGACGTTCAACGTCAATTCGTCAATTTGGGACTCCTCGAACCACTGCAAACCCTCGTTCTTTGCCGCCGTCGGCGTCGGCTTCAGCTACAACATGCTGGATTCGCTCATCGGGCATGTGGACAGCCTGTACTGGGGGAACTACTCACCCGGTTCCTGGGCGACACTTGTTGCGGCACGGACCGCGGCGGCGAGCGCGATGGCGAAGAACTATTCAGCGACAGTGTCGGCCGCAGACACCCTGGGGTGGGCGAAAGATGCCCTGCTCGCTGCCATCAATGGGCTTGTCGTCACCGGCGTAGGTGGCCCGGCGGACAACGATGTGCCGGAAGCGTTTGCATTGGATCAGAACTATCCGAATCCGTTCAATCCGAACACGACCATAGGGTTCAAGGTGTCGGGTTCGGCGTCTATGAGAGTACGGATTGGTGTCTACGATATGCTGGGGCGGGAGGTGACAGTGCTGGTCGATGAACACAAGGAACCGGGTGGCTATAAGGTTCAGTTCGATGCCGCCGGGATTGCGAGCGGCACATATACGTATCGGTTACGTGCGGGGGATTTTGTCAGTGTGAAGAAGATGACTCTGATAAAATAATGAGCCGCGGTAGGGTTGTGGTGAAGGAGGCGGGGTGTTGTCCCCGAGGCCATCGTCAACATAGCGCAAAGGCAGAAGCGATGAACATACGTCACTCAGAACTCGAGACCCGTATTGTGCACGGTGGCCGCTCGCTGCTGTGGGGGATTGTCCTGCTCTCTGTGTCAATGGGAATGTCGCAAGCTCTTGCTCAGCCCTCCGGCGGTCCGTATGGCCCGATCCGCCAGACGTATGTGTTGCGCACGCAGGCGGGACAGACTTTCTACGTCGCGGTCGACGGCAAAGCCGAACATGCGGGCGAGACGCTCTCCAAGCCCACGACTCTCGAAGCCGCAATCGAACGCGTGCGCACCGGCGATGTGATTGTCATGCGCGGCGGTACGTACCGGACCGGCAATCTCCTGCTGAACCAGGGCATCACCATCCAGCCGCACGCGGGAGAGGAGCCGGTGCTGAAAGGGACCATCGTTGCCACGAACTGGGTGGATCTCGGGAATGGCCTCTGGACGACGAAATGGCCCCATCTGTTCCCACAGAAGCCTGCGGATTGGTGGCGTCGCAACCGGGAAGGGAAAAAGACACCATTGTGGCGATTCAACAATGACATGGTCTTCGTCGACGGAAGATTCCTCCAGGCTGTGGGCTGGGAAGGGGATGTCAATGAGAATTCGTACTACATCGACTATGATGCGGGACTCGTGTACATCGGTGTGGACCCGAAGGATCGCCTCGTGGAAATCACTGCACACGATGTCGCGCTGTTGAGAACGACCGGAGAGTGCCATGGGAAGAAATCAGACCACAAAGGATATGTGATTCACGGCATCACGTTTACCCAGTATGCATGCCGTGCACTCGAGGTCGAAGGCACAGAGCCGGAGGGCATATCGGATGAGTCTAATCATGGGAAGGAAGTCGTTGGCACGACGCTGGAGAATTGCACGATCTCCCATTGCTCACGGGTTGCCGGGTATTTCCGTGGCGATCGCCTGACCATCCGCCACTGCCGTGTGAGCGACACGAGCACTGAGGGGGTGTATGTCATCGCCTCGAACGACGTCTTGCTGGAGCGCAATGTTTTCACACGTAACAATATCGAGAATATCACCGGCTACTATCCCGCGGCAGTGAAAATTTTCAACCAGAGCCACAGGGTGACGTGCCGTGACAATCTGGTGACCGAGCTTCCGAATTCCAACGGCATTTGGTATGACGTCGGCAATGTGGATGGTGTCTTTGTCAACAACTGGATTGAAGGTGTCGGCCGGGTGGACGAGACAACTCCCATCAATCAGCTTTGGCCGAGCGACAACGGATTTTTCTTTGAGATATCGAAAGGCGCCATCTGTGCCGGGAATGTGTTCGTGAATTGTGACCATGGCCTCATGGTTCTGAACGCCTCCGATGTTCAGATCTACCAGAATACCTTCGTGAACAGCATGGCCTGTATCGGGCGCAACGCCCGGAGTGTCCCGGGCGACCATTTCGGCTGGCATCCCGGCACCGGACCGGACGTAGACAAGCGAGATGGCCACGTGTTCGTCAACAACCTCCTGGTGGGGGACAGGGATTTCGGCCGACCACTGGTTTTTGTCTGGCAGCCTGCAACGCTCTGTGCACAACTCCCGAATTCACAACTGGCTCAGCTTGATCACAATGTGTATGCGCGCGGTGCTGCGAAACCCCGTTATCCATTGATGCTCTGGAGTCCTGCCTCGAACGAAGCATGCCAAGTGGTATTCGATACACCGGATGATCTGCGAAAGGCTTATCCGGAGTTTGAAGTGCACAGCCGGGTGTATCCCGCCTATGAGGGGCCGCTGTTCAAGTGCATGGAATTAGGTAACTACCAGGTAGTTTCCGCATTCCCTGGATTGAAATCAGGAAAGCAGCTTCCGGCCGAAATCGAGACATTGCTGGGGCAGTCACGGAAGAACGGTGTCTACATCGGGGCATATCCGCTCACACCATGAACTGCAAGAAAGCGTTGACAACAACGGTAAGTTTCCTGAAGAGGGAGGATCTTGCGATGCTCGATCATGCTGGGTCGGTCCGGTGTTTCGTGGCCCTTGCGGTTTGCTTTTGCGTGATCACTCTTTGCTCTACGCAAGCTGTATCGCAACTTGCCAAAGGCAAGGGCAGATTCGTGGGCAATGCGTTGTCCAGCGGCATACCCATCCACACAAATTTCCCTGCGTATTGGAACCAGGTCTCACCGGGGAATGCCGGGAAGTGGGGGAGCGTCGAAGGTTTCCAGGGGTCCTACGACTGGACCTGGCTTGACGCCTTCTACAACTACTCCCTGAATAATTCCTTTCCTTTTAGGCATCATTGCCTCATCTGGGGAGCCCAGCAACCCGGATGGATTACGGGCCTTGACTCAGCTCAACAGAGAGCAAAGGTAGAACAGTGGATTGACACTGTCGGGTCGAGATATGGATCGATGTCGATGGTGGATGTTGTCAACGAGCCTTTCCACAGCCCGCCCCCATACAAGCATGCGCTGGGCGACAGCGGGAAGACAGGGTGGGACTGGGTTGTCACGGCCTTCACGTGGGCCAGGCAGTACTGCTTGCGCGGAACGAAACTCACGATCAACGAGTACAATGTTCTCCAGGACAATGCAGTCACAACGAGGTACCTCGCTCTCATTGACACGCTGAGGGTGAGGGGACTGGTCGATGCGATCGGCATCCAGGGGCACTATTTTGAATTCAAGAGTTACGCCGGCGCGCCAAGTTCGTATACTTACTCAGTTGCGACGCTGAAATTCAACCTCGACAGGCTCGTTGCAACGGGTTTGCCCGTGTACATCACAGAGTTTGACATCAATGAAGAATCCGACAGTATCCAACTCGCGAACTATAAGACCTACTTTCCTCTGTTCTGGGAGAATCCGGGAGTCAAGGGCATTACTCTCTGGGGGTACGTGCAGGGTGACATGTGGAAAGTGAATGCGTACCTCATTCGGTCCAACGGCACCGAGCGCCCTGCGATGCAGTGGTTGCGCACATACATCGCCTCACCGCTTCCGCCGGCACTTATCTCACCTGTAAGCACATCCGGCGAGCCGCGTAATCCCCGTCTGGTCTGGCACGCCTCAGCCTCCGCGTCGTCGTACCGCGTGCAGGTCGCAACCACGGGCGGGTTCACACCAACGGTCGTGGATACCACCGTGACCGACACGCTCCGCCAGCTCTCTCCCCTCAACGCAAACGCCAGGTACTACTGGCGGGTTACGGCTGCGAACGACAGCGGATCGAGCTCGTACTCTTCCGTGGCGATGTTCATGACCGGAGATCAGATCCTGGCTGTGGAGGAAACCCGGGAGGTGCCCCCGCAGTTTGCCCTCGAGCAGAATTACCCGAATCCGTTCAATCCCGCCACGACGATAGGCTACACCCTACCGGCGACAGGCAATGGGCAAGAGGCAGTAGGCAATAGGTGGGTAAGACTGGTGGTCTATGACATGCTCGGGAAGGAGGTGGCGGAGCTGGTGAATGAGAGGAAAGCTCCGGGCAGCTACGAGGTGACGTTCAACCCTACAGGGCTGTCAAGCGGCGTATACGTGTACAGGCTCACCGCCGGCTCGTCTGTACAGAGCCGGAAGATGCTCCTCGTACAATAGTGTTGATGGCTACTGATGAAGAGTGTGACACACGGTGTGGCAAGACCAAGACGTCAGGTGCATGGCAGGTACCGGAATTTCCTGTGTGCCGTTTGCGCTGCTGTGTGTCTCACAATGTGTGCAGCATACGCGGATGACGGCTCCAGGCTCTGGCTGAAGTACGATACGGTCAGTGACGAGGCTCAACTGAAACACTACCGTCACATGATCCGTGCACTCCTGATTCCCGGGAACTCCCCTACTGTACAGGTGATCCGCGACGAATTGCGGCGTGGGGTAAGCGGCCTGCTGGGCAAGGAAATCTCCGTGCAGGCGGCCGGACGCGCTGCAAATGTCCTTGTCGTTGCGACACCACACCACTTTCGTGCGTTGAAGATGACGGGTTATGCCTCACTGCTCGACTCCCTGGGATCAGAAGGATATGTGATCAAAGCAACGAAGAAGAACGGGGCCAGGGCGCTGGTCATTATCGCCAATGACGACCGTGGACTGCTGTATGGCTCTTTCCATTTTCTCCGTCTTATCCAGACACACCGGGCGCTTGACCGAATCGACATCATTTCCAAGCCGAGGGTGCAGCTCCGTCTCCTGAATCACTGGGACAACATCGACGGCAGCATTGAGCGGGGATATGCCGGCAAATCGCTCTGGCAATGGGCTGATTTGCCTTCATCGATAGATCCCCGTTACCGCGACTATGCGCGGGCATGTGCATCGATTGGCATCAACGGGACCGTGCTCAACAATGTCAACGCCAACCCACGCATCCTCACGCCTGAGTATCTGCGGAAAGTCGCCGCCCTGGCGGATGTGTTCCGGCCGTTTGGAATACGCATGTTCCTTTCCGTCAACTTTTCCTCTCCGATATCCGCACGGTTCGAGCAGGAAGGCAACAGAAAGGGAGGGATCGGGGATCTCAGCACGTCAGATCCGCTGAATCCTGCAGTGCGCAAATGGTGGACGATGAAGGTCAAGGAGGTGTACCGCCTTATCCCTGATTTCGGCGGGTTTCTTGTGAAGGCGAGTTCGGAGGGGATGCCCGGGCCGCAGGAATACGGCAGAACCCACGCAGACGGTGCCAATATGCTGGCGGAGGTCCTTGAGCCGTACGGGGGCGTTGTGATGTGGCGGTCATTTGTTTATGATGCAGCGAGTGATGCCGACCGGGTGAAACGCGCGTACAATGAATTCGTCCCGCTTGACGGGCAGTTCCGCAGCAACGTGTTCGTGCAGGCGAAAAACGGCCCGCTTGATTTCCAGCCGCGGGAGCCCGTGCAACCTCTCTTCGGCGCAATGCCCCGAACGCCGATGATGCTCGAACTGCAGATTACGCAGGAGTATCTCGGCCATTCCACACACCTTGTCTATCTCGCGCCCATGTGGAAGGAATACCTGCAGTTCGATACGTTTGCGGGCGGCCCCGGTTCATCGCTCGCTTCCATTGTTGACGGCACCCTGCGGAAGTACCGAATGACCGGGATCGCTGGCGTGGCGAACACGGGCGATCAGCAGAATTGGTGCGGCCATTTCTTCGCTCAGGCGAACTGGTTCGCCTACGGCCGCCTCGCATGGGATCACACGCAGTCTGCGGGGGACATCGCCAATGAGTGGATCCGGATGACACTCGGCAATGACGCCGGAGTTGTGTCGACTGTCCATGCAATGATGATGGGTTCGTGGGAGGCATGTGTCAACTACATGACTCCTCTGGGATTGCATCACATCATGCAGGTTGACTTCCACTATGGCCCGGGGCCCCGGCACGACACGGGGAGGGAAGATTGGAGGTCGACCTATTATCATCGCGCAGATAGCAACGGCCTCGGTTTCGACCGCAGCTCCGCCGGCAGTAATGCGGTGAGTCAGTACCCCGCTCCTTTGCCCGAACAGTTTGACGGCCTTGCAACATGCCCGGAAAAATACCTCCTGTGGTTCCACCATGTCCAATGGGATCACAGACTCCGGTCTGGAAAAACACTTTGGGATGAACTCTGCAGCAGATACTATGCCGGCACGGA
>DAINBR010000141.1:0-8405 GCA_036732865.1 Bacteroidota bacterium
CGTCCTCAGGAATCTTTCGCTCGAGATCCAGAGGAATGAGATCTTCACGATTATCGGACCCGCGAATTCCGGGAAGTCGTCCTTTCTGCAAACGTTGAACCGCCTCAACGATCTCCATGCGGACTTTCGAAAGACCGGGAAGGTGACCCTGGCCGATGTGGATATCGACACCATTGATGTCGAACAACTGCGTGCCCGTGTCGGCATTGTCTTCGCACTTCCGTTTCCTCTCCCTTTGTCGATTGCCGGCAACATTACCTACGGACCCCGTATGCATGGCGTTCACCAGAAAAGGGCGCTTGCGGACATTGTCGAGCGTAGCCTGCGCGAAGCATACCTCTGGGATGAAGTGAAGGACCGACTGCACCTGCCCGCCATGAATCTCTCGGGAGGGCAGCAGCAACGTCTCTGTATCGCGCGCGTGCTGGCCGGGCAGCCGGAAGTGATTCTTTTCGATGAGCCCACCTCCGGCCTGGATCCGATCTCGACGGCGCGCGTGGAAGAAACTATGCTGGTGTTGTGCAAACGGTATACGATCATTCTGGTAACCAACAACGTCGCCCAAGCGGCGCGCGTCGGCACGCGCACAGCTTTCTTCCTGATGGGCGAGCTGGTGGAGGTGGGCGCGACCAAGGATGTGTTCACGCGGCCGTCGGATCCGCGCACGGACGAATATGTGACCGGAAAATTCGGATAGGCGATGGAGTCAGCGATCATCCAGACACGGCGATTGAACCTGTTCTACGGGGAATTCCATGCCCTGACCGACATCGATATTGACATCGAGGAACGTCAGATTACCGCCCTGATCGGACCATCGGGCTGCGGCAAATCCACGCTGGTACGGGTCTTTAACAGGATGAATGATCTCATCGATGGGACGCGCGTGACCGGCGATGTCCGTGTGCACAACGAGAACATCTACGCACCGCAGGTGGATCTCATCTCCCTCCGATCACGTGTCGGTATGGTGTTTCAACGTCCGAATCCGTTCCCCCTTTCCGTCAGGGACAACATTACCTTCGGGTTGGAGATTCATCGGCGTGCATCGCGCACGGAATTCGCGGGCATCGTGGAACAAGCCTTGCGCGCAGTGCTGCTGTGGGATGATCTGAAAGACCGGCTCGCCGACTCCGCGCTTTCCGTGTCGCTGGAGCAGCAACAACGTCTGTGCATTGCGCGGGTCCTCGTTATGCGGCCCGAAATCATCCTGATGGACGAACCCTGTTCCGCCCTCGATCCGATTGCCACCCTGCGCATCGAAGAGCTGATGCGCGAACTCAAAAAACAGTACACGATTGTCATTGTGACTCACAACATGCAACAGGCTGCCCGGGTGAGTGACGCCACAGCATTTCTGTATCTCGGTCAACTGGTGGAGTTTGGTGAGACCAAACAGATTTTTACCGCACCGGCGCAGCAAAAGACCGAGGAATATATCACCGGCAGGTTCGGATAAACAGTGCGGTGTACACAGTAACCGCGGGAGAACGTATGGAACGGCATTTTGAACGCGAGCTCGACAGTCTCAAGACGATGCTCATGAAAATGGGAAGCATGGCGGAGGAAAACTTCCATAACGCCATCAAGGCGCTCACCGAGCGGAATACACTGCTGGCGGATGAGGTCATCCAGAACGACCAGCGCGTGGATGCGCTGGAGCTGGAGATCGACAACGCGGTGGTCGACATCCTCGCGTTGCAGAAACCCGTGGCAAGCGATTTGCGCCTGATCATCGCGGGGCTGAAAATCAACAATGACCTGGAGCGGATATCGGATCATGCCGTCAATATCGCCCAATCAGTCCTCACCCTCCTGAAATCGTCGGCGTTCACGACGTATCTCGAAATTCCCAGAATGACGGACATTAGCAGGTCGATGTTGCGCGATGCTCTGGATTCCTTCCTGCACCTTGAGCCTGGGAAGGCACGCGCGGTGTTGACCCGGGATGACCAGATTGACGATCTGAACCGGTCCAATGCACTGCAGGTCATCGGGTGGATCCACGAGAAGAACCTGCCCGTCGAGACCGGCCTGGATCTCATCCGGATCAGCCGCAATCTCGAGCGGGTGGCCGATCTGTCCACGAACATCGCAGAAGAGGTGGTGTTCCTCACTCAAGCGCGGGTCGTGAAACACCACGCGGACGAGAAAAAGTAGACTCCGCGGCATCGCAAAATTCACTTTCGGCGTGTAGTAATCCGTGAGGCGACCTCTTGCTCACGGAATCCCACCACACACCCACACCGTACCGGTCGATCGTCACTGTCCGCCCCGGCAATATGCTGTATCCGCCGGGAGTGCGTTATTGGCTTGCGTGGACCCGGCGGGACGGCCTCTTTGGTACAGAGGACGCGAGTACGGGGCCCACATTGTCCGTCATCGGAGATCTCAATCTCCTCTCCCGATCAACCGTCGGCCTGCTGTGCTCCGTTCGGTGTCCGGGCAGAATTATCCTGGACGCGTATGACTTTGCCAGGAGGACTCCGCAGGATGGTGCCGCCATCATCGGCGGATTTCACTCCCCTATGGAGCGCACATGCCTCAATACGCTCCTTGCGCGGCACGTCCCGGTCGTGTATTGCCCCGCACGGCGGTTGAATGAACGCGGGATCCCCCGTGCGTGGGATGCCGCACTGGCGGAGCAACGGCTGTTGATCCTGTCGCCTTTTGTTACGTCGCAGCGTCGCGTCACACGCGATCTGGCCAGACAACGCAACCTCCTCATTGCCGCGCTGGCCGATGTACTCTTTGTGCCGTATGCGCTGCGGGGTGGTAGTACCGAAGCAGTGGTGCGGCTGAGGTTGCACTGCGGCATGCCGGTGTGCACGCTGCAGAACGTGGAGAACGAGCATCTGATGGGTCTGGGCGCGCGCGGGTTCGGCGTTGCAGGACTGCCCGGCATGGCGCGTCCGGGAGAAGCACGGAGCCCCTTCCTGGAACGCGGGAAGGGGCTCGTCTAAGGCTATTCTGTTTTGCCGGGTTCGGATTGACCCGGCGGGCTTGTCGGCGTGCCGCCGGCTCCGGCCGGGTTCTCTGCCGGGATCCCTCCCGATCCTTTGTCGTCGGCCGCGCTGGTGAACCATAGTTCTCCGGTTTCACCGTTCACCCTGACCCGCACGGCGGAACCCTCGACGAAAACCCCCTTGAGCAGCTCTTCTGCAATGGGGTCTTCAAGGTACTTCTGGATCGCGCGCCGCAACGGCCGCGCCCCGTAGGCGGGGTCAAAGCCCTTGTCCGCAAGGAACTCACTGGCTTCGGCGGTCAACTCCAGGGTGAGGCCCTGTGCCTCGAGCCGCTTGGACAGGTCGCGAATCTGGATCTGCACGATTTCCTGAATGTGCGACTTCTCAAGCGCGTGGAACACAATGGTGTCGTCGATGCGGTTCAGGAACTCCGGATTGAATACGCGTTTCAAGGCTTCTTCAATCGTCGATTTCATCGCACCGTATTCATCACGCGCGGACTGAGTGCCAAACCCGATGCCGCCCGACCGCTTCAGCTCCCTCGTTCCGATGTTCGAGGTCATGATGAGAATTGTGTTCTTGAAATCCACCTTGCGGCCAAGGCTGTCTGTCAGGATGCCGTCATCAAGTACCTGAAGCAGAATGTTGAAGACATCCGGATGCGCCTTCTCGATCTCGTCAAGCAGGACGACCGAATACGGTTTCCTGCGAACCTTTTCTGTGAGCTGTCCACCCTCCTCATAACCGACATAGCCGGGCGGCGCCCCAACAAGTCGCGACACGCTGAACTTCTCCATGTATTCGCTCATGTCGATACGGATCAATGCATCCTCCGTATCGAAGAGATAGCGGGCAAGCGCCTTGGCAAGCTCAGTCTTTCCTACACCCGTCGGCCCGAGGAAAATAAACGATCCGATCGGCCGCTTGGGGTCCTTGAGCCCCGCCCGAGTTCGACGAATCGCCTTGGTGAGCTTCAGGATTGCTTCATCCTGTCCCACGACCTGGTCCTTCAGGACCTCTGCCATTTTGAGGAGCTTGGTGGACTCGGATTCGGCGATCTTGTTCACGGGAATACCGGTCATCATGGCGACCACGTCCGCCATGTTCTCTTCGTTCACTTCATGGACGGTATCCTGTGCTTTGAGCTCCCATTCCCGTTTGGCGATTTCCAGATCGCTGAGCAGTTTCTTTTCAAGGTCGCGCAACCGGGCCGCTTCTTCGAAATTCTGACTCTTTACCACTTGGTTTTTCGACTGCTTGATCTTCTCGATTTCCCCTTCCAGATCCAGGATCTCCTTTGGCACATGGATGTTTGCCAGGTGCACGCGAGAACCCGATTCATCCAGGACGTCGATGGCTTTATCGGGCAGGTAGCGGTCGGTGATATAGCGGTCGCTAAGCTTCACCGCCGCATCTATAGCCTTGTCGCCATACCGGACGCCGTGGTGTTCCTCGTACTTGTGCTTGACATTCCGCAGTATCTGGATAGTTTCTTCGACGGTAGTGGGGTCGACCATGATCTTCTGGAAACGACGGTCAAGGGCACCATCTTTTTCAATGTACTGCCGGTACTCGTCGAGTGTGGTGGCGCCGATGCACTGCAATTCTCCACGGGAGAGGGCAGGTTTGAACATATTGGACGCATCGAGCGAACCAGAGGCGCCGCCTGCCCCTACAATCGTGTGCAACTCGTCGATGAACAGGATGACGTCCTTGGCCTTCTCCAGCTCGTTCATGACGGCTTTCATCCGCTCCTCGAACTGCCCGCGGTATTTTGTCCCGGCAACGAGTGCTGCGAGATCCAGCGTGACCACCCGTTTGCCATGGAGCACGCGTGAAACCTTCTTCTGCACGATCCGCATGGCGAGTCCTTCGGCGATGGCGGTCTTGCCGACGCCGGGCTCGCCGATGAGAACTGGATTGTTCTTCTTCCGGCGGCTCAGGACCTGCGCCACCCGCTCAATCTCCTTCTCGCGCCCGATGATCGGGTCCAGCTTGTCCTCGGCAGCCATTTTGGTCAGGTCATGACCGAAATTGTCGAGAACCGGTGTCTTGGATTTCTCGGGTTTCTTCTCAGAGGCGGACTGATGCTGCTGTTGCGCACCCGGCGGCGGCGTACCCGAGGGCTTGCCGCTGATGATGTTGTCGAGTTCCGCGCGGACCACATCGTAGTGTATGTTGAACTGATGGAGGATTTGCGCCGCGATGTTGTCGTCGTCCCTGAGCAGTGAAAGGAGCAGGTGTTCCGTGCCAATAACATCCGATTTGTACAGCTTGGCCTCGAGATAAGTGATTTTCAGCACCTTCTCGGCCTGTTTTGTAAGCGGGATATTGCCGATGGTCAGCGTCCCACCGGACGTCCTGACCGTATCCTCAATTGCCTTCTTCAGCTTGAACAGATCCACTCCCAGGTTGCGGAGGATTTTAACCGCTATCCCTTCGCCCTCCTTGATCACTCCAAGCAGCAGGTGTTCAGTGCCGATGTAATCATGTCCGAGCCGGATTGCCTCCTCCCGGCTCAAGCGGATGACGTCCTGCACCCTGTTCGAAAAATTGCCTTCCATTCGCGTGCCTATCGTGTATATGAATCCTGCGCTTGCTCGCCTGCTATATCTCTAACACCATGCTGCAAGGCCTGGGTTCCACGGCTTCCGCCGGGTGCTCACCGCAAAAATATAACCAAATGCCCCAGGGAAGTCAACTTCGGATCCCGGAGGGCCGGAAGTTGACCCTGAGCATGGTTTTCCGCATCATATAGATGAAAACCACCCGTTCCAGAGAACCGGAGAGATGATGCCGATTTACGATTATCGTTGTGACGATTGCGGAAAGGTGTACGATGTGTTTCACAAGGTGAAGGAAATCGAGGAGGATATCGTCTGCCCTTCCTGTGAATCGAAAAAGCATACGCGGCTGCTTTCGGCACCAGGCATTAGCGTTGGACACAGTCCGGATCTGCCGCCCTGCGCCGACGGAGGTTGCTGCAGTGGATCCTGCGGTTTGAATTGAAAGGTGCGATCACTCCCGATATCCGGCCTCCAATATTCCGGCTCCGGTATCGGGGGTGTGATGTCACAGCCCCGGAACAAGTCCTCTGAAGTAGATCAGCACCACACAAGCGGCAATCCACAATCCGGCGACCACAAGGATGGGAATATCCGACGCCACAACGGCGGTGGGATTTTCTATGCTGTCGGTAGAGTTGGTGAGATGCATGTATCGAAAAACCCCGTAGATCACAAACACCGTCGTGTAAATCAATTTGTCCGTTCCGAACACCTCCATCGTACGAGGCGCAACAGTGTACAGCGCGTACGAAATCACCGTGCCGGCGGCGGTGATTGTCAACATCTGATCGAGAACCTCCAGCCGGTACTGCTGGAGCACTTTGCGTTCCGACTGTCCGCCCGCCGCCTGTGACGAAACCAGCTCTCCCCGCCGCTTGGCGAATCCGAGGAAGAGAGAAACAAACATCGTGCACAGAACGAGCCAGCTCGAGACCACGACCCCGATGGCATACGCACCGCCGAGGACGCGGAGCATGAAGCCCGCCGCTATGATAAAGACGTCGAGCAGCATTACTTCCTTGAGCTTGAAGGAATACGCCAGGTTCATGACGAAGTAGGTCGCGACGATTGTCTTGAACATGGCCGGAAGCGGCCAGACGAGCAGCACATCCACGCAGACAAGTATCCCGAGCAACGCCAGCGCCTGAGGCACGGAAATGGTGCCTGCGGCAATGGGACGGGCCCGTTTCTTCGGATGCGCGCGGTTTCCGCGTCGAGAATGTCGTTGATGATATAGACGGAGCTTGCAGTGAGACAGAACACGAAGAATGCCTGGAGAGCGGTCAGGAAAGGCGCAATTTGAAACAGCTCCTTGGCAAAAATCAGTGCTGCGAATACAAACAGGTTCTTGATCCACTGCTTCGGCCTGATGAGTTTGACCGCTGCCGCAAGGGGATGCGTCTGGGATGTCATGGAGATTCCTTTCCTCGGCGACCAATTTCACAAATCCAGCCAAGAAAAGCAATATGAGAGAGTTGTGGCTTCCGCTCTTTTTTTGTACACTCTTTGCATGGAGGCTCCATGACGCACGTTGAACAGCACAGGATGATTCTGGATCTCAGGGACTACGTGCATCGGATGACACGGGATGAGGAAGAGATATTTGCGATGTACGTGAAGCGGGACAAAGACGACGAGGATCTCGATGTAACGTCGCAGAAACGGCTCGAGGCCATGTACGAGAAGTACGTCCTCCGGAAGGGGAGACCTGCGTAATGGTGCCGGGCATGGGCATCCGGTCCCGCGCGGAACTCACGCCACAGCTTCTTCTCCGGGCCTATGCAGACGGGTTCTTCCCCATGGCCGGGGGTCGCAACGGGCCGATTGCATGGTACTCGCCGGATCCGCGCGCCATCTTCCCTCTTGAAAGTTTCAAGGTCTCCCGGAGTCTCCGCCGGGTTGAACGCCGAAAACAGTACGAGGTTCGTGTCAACAGCGCATTCAGCGAGGTCATGTGGCATTGTGCGGCCCGCGACGACACATGGATTTCCGGGGAGATTATTGCGGTCTATGGCCGGCTTTTCGAGATAGGACATGCCCATTCGGTAGAGACCTGGTCCTCCGGCCGGCTGGTCGGAGGCCTCTACGGGGTTGCCATAGGAGGTGCCTTTTTCGGAGAGTCCATGTTCAGTCACGCATCAAACGCTTCAAAAATCGCCCTCTGGTATCTTGTGCGACGGCTTCGAGAGCGTGGTTTCCTGCTCCTGGATACCCAATTTCTAACCTCCCACCTGGCCAGCCTCGGGGCCTGCGAGATTCCGCGGGATGCATACCTGGTTCGCCTCAGGGACGCCCTCCGCATCGATACCAGCTTCACATCACCAGAGGCAGGAATGTGATCTGCATCACGGCGTCGCGCAGACGACAAAAGAGAGTATTGCGTTGGCATGGATTTGTCCCTATATTGATAAAGAAGAATACAAGGGAGCAGCGATACTCACGAGGAGTGCACGTCAATGGCATTAGCGCGTGAACCACACAGGACTGAGCGGGTAACGATCACTCTCGTTCCCCGTACCGATGACCGGAGCATGTTGAATATTCCTTCAACCTTCAACCAGATCGATCGGACGTATTCCTGGCGCACCACCGGTACACTGAACTATATGTTGGTTCCCACCAAGATCTCGAGCTCAGAAATAAGGGTCGATCTCTTTCTCGATCCGCTGAAGAAGGGGAAGCTCCAAGCCCGCAACCTGCAGAGGGCCGTTCAGGAATTCGTGAACGACAAGATCCAGACGGAGTGGCGCGGCCTGAAGCTCGACAACATCAGCCGCCCGACCATGGCGTCACCGCCGTCGCATGCAATCGTTCGCGGCACGATTGAGGAAATACTCGGGACGAACTTCAATCGATAGAGCACACCCGCCTC
>DAINBR010000142.1:0-8397 GCA_036732865.1 Bacteroidota bacterium
GTCCCAATGCGCTGACCATTCCCCAGGAAGCGGTGTTCGGGAGCGGGAATCAGTCCCAGGTTTTTGTCGTGAAACCGGACAGCACGGTCGGTCGCGTTGTCGTTACGCTTGGCTCCCGATCGCCGGAAGTCGTCGAAGTGCTGGAAGGACTTGAGCCGGGGATGATCGTGGTACGGGCGGGACATCAGAAATTGTTTGACGGAGGGAAGGTCCTCCCGATGTTGAACGAACCCATGCCCGGCGCGAACAATCCATCGGGCGGAGGATAGCGGTCATGAAACTCAGCACGGTTTCCATTAAGCGTCCGGTATTTGCGAGCGTCATGAGTTTTGCGATTCTCCTGTTCGGCATCATCTCGTTCACCCGGTTGCCTGTGCGCGAATATCCGGACATCGATCCCCCTATTGTTTCCGTCGTCTCGTACTACCGCGGTGCAAGCCCAAGCGTCGTTGAAACTGAAATCACGAACGTGCTGGAAGAGCAGTTCGCCACCCTGGAAGGCGTCAAGACGATGACCTCGTCCAGCCGGGAACAGGGCTCCGTCATCACCATCGAGTTCGAGCTCAGCAGAAATGTGGATGAGGCGGCAAATGATGTCCGTGATAGGGTGTCACGGGTGCGCAGCAATCTGCCGCGAGAAATCGATGATCCTGTCATCTCCAAAGTCGATGCCAACGCCCAGCCGATTGTCTGGCTGGCCCTGTCGAGTGAAACGCACAATGGACTTGAGCTGAGCGACTTTGCAGACAGGGTGTTGAAGGAGCGGATTCAACGCCTCCCGGGAGTCGGCTCGGTGTTCATTGGTGGAGAACGGCGGTATGCGATGAGGGTCTGGCTCGACCCGCTGCACATGGCCGCGCACGGGCTCACGACGCAGGATGTCGAAAATGCGATCCGCAGAGAAAACGCGGAGATTCCGGGGGGCCGCGTGGAAGGGGTTGAGCGGGAATTCGCGGTGCGCACCCGCGGACAGCTGGACACACCCGAGGAATTCGGCGCGATCATCGTCTCGCAGAACAAAGATGATATCGTCAGGCTGCGCGACGTCGCCGAAGTGAACGTGGGTGCGGAAGACGAACGGACGGTTGCCCGGTACAACGGGAAGACTGCAGTGGGTCTGGGAATCGTGAAGCAATCCAAGGCCAGTACTGTGGATGTCGCGAATGAAGTGCATAAGGCGCTGGATGAGCTGACCTCACTTCTCCCTGCGGGAATGATCCTCGACGTGGCGTACGACTCGTCGACGTTCATCAACGAATCCATCAGTGAAGTCACCCAATCGTTGATCATCGCCATCTGCCTGGTGGTGCTCATTGTTCTCGCCTTCCTGAAGAGCCTGCGCGCCACAGCGATTCCCACAATCGCCATTCCGATCTCGATCATCGGCGCATTTACCGTTGTATATATGGCGGGGTTCACGATCAATATTCTGACTCTTCTCTCGCTCGTCCTAGCGATCGGCCTTGTCGTGGACGATGCGATTGTGGTGCTGGAAAACGTCTATCGTCACATCGAGATGGGCAAAGACAGGCGGCGGGCGGCGTTTGACGGCAGCAAGGAGATCGGTTTTGCCGTCGTGGCCACCACGATCACCCTCGTTGCGGTATTCGTGCCGCTGGCCTTCCTCACCGGATCAGTAGGACGCCTCTTCAACGAGTTCGGTATCACCCTTGCGGTGGCAGTACTGATTTCCGGTTTTGTCGCGTTGACGATCTCCCCGATGCTCTCATCCAGAATCTTGCGCCCGCTCCACGGCGTAAATGCGGGGTGGGCGTCCAGGTCATTTGATGCTTTCTTCAATTGGCTGAATGACATATACACACGGACCCTACATTTTGTGCTCGGGCACAGAGTGATTATGGTGTTTGCTGCAATTCTCGCTGTCGTTGTAAGCGTCGTGCTCACCCGCATCATCCCCAGCGAACTTGTCCCGGTGGAAGACAGGGGCGTTGGCTTCGGCATCATCATTGCCCCGGAAGGTGCGACGCTAGAATACACGGATAAGTACCAGCGTGCGGCCGAAAAACTCATCATGGCGAGGCCTGAGATCCGCGGTCTTTTCTCGGCGATCGGCCTCGGTTTCGGCGGGCCGGGCCGGGTGACGAACGGGTTCATGTTTCTTGCCTTAAAGCCGCAGAAAGATCGCGAGAAATCACAACAGCAGATCGTCCAGGAGCTTTTTCCACAACTCCTCGCGATTCCCGGCGTCCTCGCATTTGTGATCAACCCACCCAGCCTTGCGGGAAGTGTCAGCTCGAGTCCGGTGGAGTATGTGCTGCAGGCCGACAGTTATGAAGAGCTGAACCAGTCAGTCGGGATGCTGATGGGTGAAGCTTCGAAACTGGGCTACCTGCTCAACATGGATACCGATCTGCGATTGAACAAGCCGCAGCTGGATCTGTCGATTGACCGCGAACGTGCCGGCGGATTGGGGGTGTCGGTGACGGACATCGGATCGGCGCTGGAGACTTTCCTGGGTGGGAGGGCAGTTACGAACTTCAAGCGGGGGACAAAGCAGTACGATGTTATCCTGCAGATGAGGCCATCGGCCCGCGCGACTCCAGAAGCAATACGGGAAATCTACGTCCGCGGTACCGGCGGACTTGTGCAGCTCGCAAGTGTCGTGCACGTGGATGAAACGCTCGCACCCAAGGAGTTGAACCATTACAACAGAGTCCGTTCGGCGAAGTTGACGGCCCAGCTTGTTCCCGGCGTGAGCCTCGGCCAGGCGCTCGACGACCTTGACCGGATCACGAGGGAGAAACTTCCCGCTGGCGTGAAAAGAGAATATGCCGGGCAGTCTCTTGAATACAAGAGCTCCAGCTCGAGTCTGTATTTCATGTTCTTCCTCGCCGTCGTGTTCATCTACCTCGTACTAGCCGCGCAGTTCGAGAGCTTCGTCCATCCTCTCACGATCCTCCTGGCGGTCCCTCTCGCCGTGTTCGGAGCACTGTTGACGCTCTATCTGTTCGGGGAGTCACTGAACATCTACTCGCAGATCGGGCTGATCATGCTGGTCGGCCTCGTGACCAAGAATGCGATTCTGATCGTCGAGTTCGCTAATCAACTACGGGCGAAGGGCAAGGATGTCTACACCGCGGTCGTGGAAGCTGCAACGATCAGACTGAGGCCGATCCTGATGACTTCGTTTTCCACTGTGTTCGGCGTACTGCCGATCGCCCTGGCGCTGGGCGCTGGCGGGGAATCGCGACGGCCGCTCGGTCTGGCTGTCGTGGGCGGCGTGCTCTTCTCCACATTTCTGACGCTTGTGCTGGTGCCGGTGCTGTACACTCTGCTCGCGCGGTTCACGAATGCAACCAAGGTAGAGGAAGATCTGGAGGATGAAAGCACGGAAAACGCGAAGGTTAGCCCGATAACCGCCGCGGCGGCAATGGTAAATGCGGGTGCGTAGAAGCCAGGAACTGTACAGGGGGAGCTCTTGAGAGCCCGGAGGGCCGGGCTCTCGTTGTTTCCATAGCGGCATGCCGTTTTGTAGGTTGGATTATAAATCGATTTTCTTTAAATTTGAAGATCATCGTTGTTGCCATTCTCGTACCTTGAAAACCCTGGAGCAGCACATGATCTTCCTTGATCGTAATGAGAACAACTACGGCCCCGCACCAGCGTGCTTCGAGGCCCTCCGCAAAGCGGATCTCACGAGACTAAGCTGGTACGATCGCTCGTTTACAAAAGGCGTCAAAAGCGTACTTTCCGACCGTCTTGCCCGGGATTTTGATATTCCTGAAGATCGCATAATCCTTGGCTACGGCGCGGAGAACATCCTCAAACAGACGATCCGCTGCTATCTGGAAAGCAAGGCAACGCTGATGGTCCCTGCCTATTCGTGGTGGTACTACAAACTCATTGCCTCGGAAGTGGGTGGTGAGAGCGTGGAATACCCCATGAACATCCGGGCCGACCGGTTCGAATATGATCTGCAGGGAATGCGCAAGGTCTACGTGCGCGAGAGGCCGTCCGTTGTGTTCATCAGTTCGCCCAACAATCCGACCGGCAATTCGCTCCCGCTTGCCGACCTCCGATCGGTGCTCAAGGACTTTCGCGCATCTGTGGTGGTCATGGATGAGGCCTATGCGTATCACGGAAGAATCGACTATGTGAAAGACTTAGTGGAAGAGAATCCTAATCTGCTGGTGATCCGGACGTTTTCGAAGTACTATGCCCTCGCGGGTATGCGGATCGGATTCGGCCTGCTCGGAAAGAATCTCAGTGCACTCGCGAAATACATGAACCGGTACCTCGGTTACCACCGGGTATCCGAGGAAGTCGCAATAGCCGCTCTTGATTCCCCCGAGTACTACTCCGGGATCGCCCGGAAGATGGCCGAAGACAAGGAGAACTACTACGCCCAACTGGGCCAGATCCCCCGTTGGCGCGTGTTCAAGTCCGACGCGAACTTTATCCTCGCAGAGTTCCCCTCAGCCGACAAAGAACGCCTCCAGGCATATCTGAAGGAGCGCGGCTTGATCATCAAGTTCATGGGCGAGCCGCTCCTGAACTCCCACGTGCGGATCACCCTGGGTACGCAGGAAGAAAACCGCCTGGTCATTAATGCTATAAAGGCATTCTACGCCTGATGAACTCCCGATGAGCGTTGTCCAGGAGTACAAACAAGGACTCAAATCTGTTGCGGTTGAAGAAGTTCTTGACCTGGTTTTCTATCGTCCCCTTGCATTCCTCCTCGTGAAGGGGGTATACTCCACACCGATCACTCCAAACCAGCTCACGTTCGTTTCGATGATTTTCGGTGTACTGGGGGGAGTGTGCTTTGCCTTCGGTACGCCGCTTTCGTTTTGTCTGGGCGGCATCTCCTTCATTATGTGCGATGTGGTCGATTGCAGCGACGGCCAGCTTGCCCGCATGAAGCAGAGCGGAACTCCGGTGGGGAGGATCCTGGACGGCCTTGCAGACTACGTATCGTCGCTATCCGCGTATCTCGGCATCGGGATCGGGTATGCCTCCGCGTCGTCACAACCGCTGGTCTTGTGGCTGGTGACCGCGTTCGTTGCCTTCAGCAATGTACTTCAAGCCAGCCTCCTCGATTTCTACCGGAACCGCTATTTGGATGTCACGTTGAACCGGACCAGCGTGCTGGTGGATGGTCAGAAGGCGTTTGAAGAAGAGTACGCCGCGCTTCGGGGCAAGCGGGACCACATCTTTGAGAAGGCGCTCCTCTGGATTTACCTGAAATACTCCGCCGTGCAAAAGCGATTCACGTCGGATCAAAAAACCACGGGCAGAATACTGAACACCAATCCGGAGGCATTTGCCCGTGAGCAGAAATGGCTCATGCGTCTCTGGACCTATCTGGGCCCCACCACGCAATTTTCTCTAATGATCGTCTGTGCGTTTCTCAATCGATGGGACATCTACTTCTGGGGCATCGCGGGTGTGGGAAACGTCCTGGCCGGCGTCCTGATCATTGCGCAACGCCTGAAAGACCGCTCCATGAATCTGTACGGAACACAATGAAAACCATCATTCTCGCCGCTGGAACTTCGTCCCGCCTCAGGCCGCTCACAGACCAGATCCCAAAGTGCCTGCTCGATGTGGGTGGCAAGACAATCCTCGGAAGGGCGCTGGAGAATCTGCAGGACCATGACATTAAAGACGTGGTCCTCGTGACAGGATACCTGGAGGGGCGCATCCGCCGTTTTGTCCGGAAGAATTTCCCACACATGAATGTGGAGTTCCTTTCAAACGAGCTCTACGCGTCGACGAACAATATCTATTCGCTCTGGATGACACGTGACCTCATCCGGGGTCACAGCATCCTCCTGCTCGACAGCGATATCATCTTCGATGGGAACATTATCGACCTGCTGCTGGAATCCGGGCATGATGACTGCCTGGCGGTGAGAACGGGCGTTTCTCTCGGACACGAGGAGATCAAAGTGCGGGTGGACATCCTCGGCAGGGTGATGGAAATCGGTAAAGAAGTCCCCCCCGAAGTCGCGCTCGGCGAATCGATAGGCATCGAGAAGTTCGGGCAAAAGTCCACAGAGGAATTGTTCGCGGAGCTTGACCGGATGATTCAAGTTGAAGGAAAGGTCAAGATTTTCTACGAAGCTGCATTTCAAAGAATTATCGACAATGGACACAGGCCGTTTGCTGTCGACACCGGCACGCTCGCCTGCATCGAGATCGACACCATTGAAGACCTGGAGTCGGCACGGGGAATGCTGAACAGGCTCTCCGCGCGCTGATATCACCTGTTCTGAGCTTTCCCCCCCCCGGTTTTCTGAGTCCTTGTGGGTGTACGGCATAACCATTGAATGCGTAAAGATTTGAAGAGCACCACAGAATCCAAACGACGCGTGGTCTGACCCCATCCTGGGGGTGTTTATGTCGTCTTACGGTTCCCCGAGTCTATCGGACTTTCCAGCTCACCTCCACCTGCTGCGGCCGAATGGCCCCTGCGTCCCCTTGAGTTGAAAGACATGATCTTTCAAGCTTGTGCCCCGCCGACTGACACAGAACAGAAGTAGATATCCGGAATCAAATGCTCACTTGTGCTGGCGGTCGTGGTCTTGAGGAGATTCACCTTGCCATTGTACGCGCTTATACGTATATTTCGCCAACTAACGAAGTGATGACCTTATGAATCGACAGACTGCCCGGGCCTTCAAGGCCCTTAGTGATCCTAACCGGATCCGCATCATCAAGATGCTGGAGATCAAAGAGCTCTGTGTTTGCGAAGTCCGGGAGGTTCTGGGCCTCTCTACATCCACAGTCTCAAAACACCTATCGATTCTGCGCGATGCGGACTTGATCATTGATGCAAAAGATGGCAAATGGGTCAACTACATGTTGAATGACAAGACAGAATTGAGTCTGGTGCGAGGGCTGCTTGACCTCACGAAGTTGTCGTTCAAGGACGAAAAGCAGATCCGTGCAGACAGAAGGAAACTTCACGCGGTTGACCGAAATTCCATTTGCGGGCTAGGGTAAGAGAGAGACCCATGGCGTCAATCACAAAGAATCTTTCGTTTTTGGATCGCTATCTCACCCTCTGGATCTTCCTCGCCATGCTTGTAGGCGTGTTTTGGGGATATCTCTTTCCTGGTGTGGTGGATTTCTGGGGCTCCTTCCAGTCGGGGACGACGAATATTCCGATTGCCGTTGGGTTGATTCTTATGATGTACCCTCCTCTTGCAAAAGTGAAGTATGAGGAACTGGGGGATGTTTTCAGGAACAAGAAAGTGCTTGTCCTGTCGCTCGTGCAGAATTGGGTGATCGGACCGGTGCTCATGTTTGTTCTGGCGATTCTCTTTTTGCAGGAATACCCCGCGTACATGGCCGGACTCATCATCATCGGGCTTGCACGATGCATCGCCATGGTGATAGTCTGGAACGATCTGGCGTGCGGTGTTAGGGAGTACGCCGCCGGTCTCGTCGCCTTCAACTCGATTTTTCAGGTTCTCTTCTTCTCCCTGTATGCATATGTCTTCCTTACGGTGATCCCTGCATACCTCGGTCTGGCCACGTTCGCGGTGAACATAACCATCGGCCAGGTTGCAGAGAGTGTCTTCATCTATCTGGGAATTCCGTTTCTGGCAGGACTTTTCACGCGAATCATACTGCGACGGATCAAGGGGGATGTGTGGTATACTCGAGTGTTCATCCCGCGCGTCAGCCCCCTGACCCTGATTGCATTGTTGTTCACCATTCTGGTGATGTTCTCACTCAAGGGTGAATACATTGTCAAGATTCCCATGGACGTCGTGCGGATCGCCATACCACTTGTTATTTACTTCGTCGTAATGTTCTTTGTCTCGTTTTTTCTCAGTAAGAGAATGGGGACTGATTACAGCAAAACCGCGACACTGTCGTTCACTGCGGCCAGCAACAATTTTGAACTTGCCATCGCCGTTGCCGTTGCGGTCTTTGGCATCAACTCGGGCGAGGCGTTTGCCGCGGTGATCGGTCCGCTCGTGGAGGTGCCGGTGATGATTGGATTAGTGAACGTGGCGCTCGGGCTCAGGAGGCGCTACTTCGCGGTTTCTGAGGTCTAGTATATTCCAACGCAGAGGCAAAGAGACACATAGAAGGACAAGCCGCTGGGATCTTTCTGCTCAGCGCCTCTGCATCACCAAAGTTCTGATGCAATGAAGGACACGATGATGCGCGCAAAGGTCTTGTTTGTCTGCATCCACAACAGTGCCCGTAGCCAAATGGCCGAAGCATACCTTAACAATTTGGCTCCTGAGAGGTTTGAAGCCGAGAGCGCAGGCCTAGAGCCAGGTACATTGAACCCCCTTGCCGTCACGGTCATGAAGGAGGAGGGGATCGATATTTCGGGGAACAGGACGAAGGATGTGTATGAGTTCCTTGAGCAAGGCAGGCACTTCGACACTGCTCGTTGTGTTGCTCACCAGC
>DAINBR010000143.1:0-8396 GCA_036732865.1 Bacteroidota bacterium
CATCACGCCTCTGGAACTGCAGCTGCCTGGTGCTCCAGCAGGTTGGTCTGCACATGTTCTACGGTCTCCGCCAACGCCTCCCGGAACTTCTCAAAATCCTCTTTGTACAAGAAGATTTTGTGCTTCTCATATTCATCATCCCCGACGCGCTTGCTTTCGGTGATGGTGATGTAGAAATCCTTTTCGGACTTGGTCGATTTAACGTCGAAGAAATACGTGCGTTTACCTGCCCTCACACGTTTCGTGAAGATTTCATCTTTGTAGCCGTCGTTCTCCAAGTGAGTCCTCCTCGCAGAGAGAGTTGTTGGTGGATGATGATCGGGGTTATCCGGAGAATGTACCGGTTCCGTGGCGTCAGTGTTTGATGACGGCGACTTTGCCGTTCGCCACAGCGCTTCCATCTTCTGAATAAGTGACAATAAGGTATACTCCAGATGATACATCGTTGCCGTTGTTGTCTTTGCCATCCCAGAACCCCACGAGTCCGCCCGGCGTCCGCACATCGCGGATGACGGCGCCATCCACGGTCATGATCTTCATGGAGGAATTCTCCACCAGGCCACTCACGGTCATCTCAGTGGCGGTGGGGATGTGGAAGGGATTCGGGTAAATTGTCAGTCCTTCAAACGACACCCGCGGGGCTGCCGCGGCAGTGGTGAGGCTGGCCAGGCCGTAGGCGGTGCCGAAATACACCGTGCCGGTCTTGCCGTCGACAGCGACGGACTTCACGTCGTTGTCCATCAGTTTTCCCGCGGTGTTGTCCACGGTATAGGATTCAATTGCATGGGTGCCATCGGAGGTCAGGAGAAACACGCCCTCGGTGGTGCCGACCCATTTCTGGTTGAGCGGATCGACGGCAATCGTGTTGATGACCAGTCCATTCAGAGGCCTGTAGGCGGCAATTCCTCCGGTCCGGCGGGGATTGGAGGGATCGAGAATGATTGCGATACCGCGATCGGTCCCTACCCAGATGTCGTTATCGCGGTCTACGACGATGGTCTTGACTTCGTTGCTTGGCAGACCGTCCGTGGTCGAGAGAAGGAATGCCGACGTACTGTCGATGGTGCCGCCGTTGCCGAGCGACAGTACCCCACGGTAGGCAGGATCGCGCACGGTCATCCATACGTTGTCAAAGGCGTCGACGGCAAGACAACGGTCCACCGGCCGATCCATGAGATTCGTGAGCTTCACGCCGCCCACGGTGACAGGGAAGAACCTCCATGTCGCGTCAGGTTGCCGTACAATGAGGAGGTTTTTGTCAGCGGCCAGAACTACGGTCATCCAGACGTTGCCGCGGCTGTCACATACGGCATTGCTCGGAACGACATAGTTCAGATCGTTAGGAATGCCGGTCATGCCCACGTTGGGTCCATAGACTCGGGAAGCGTCGATCTGGTTGGAACCGCGGGGAATTTCCACGATGCCCCGGCCATATGTGCTTGCCCAGACGGCGCCGTCGCATCCGATGGACATCCGGTACACTTCATTTGCCGGCAAGGCACTGTTGGCGGTCGTGAAGTTGGTCCATGTTGAGCCGTCAAACCTGTACAAACCATATCCCGTGAAATCGCCTGATCCGGCCCAGATCACGCCGTCAGGATCGACAACAATGCTCTGGAATGAGCTCCCGTTTGGTCCATTGGGCGAGTGGGAGACCCAGGAAGTGGACAATGTCAGCACGCCTCCACCGGTGGACCCGATCACCTGGTTTAGCGCCGGGTCTGCGGCGATGGCGCTGGCCGGGTAGGGGAGTGATTCCCCGATCTGCGTGGCGGACTGCTGCTGGTCTAATGCGTGTACCGTACGTCCTGCGGTTGCCATGAGGAGTGATGCGGGGGAAGCCGCTGTCGCGACGATGGAAATCGCCGTGGAGATTGCCGCAATCGCGGTCCAGCTTCCCCCGCCCTCCACATAGAGTCCGGCACTTGTCCCGGAATAGAGTGCCCCGTTAAACACGGTGAGAGTCCTGGGGACCGTCCCCGGGCTCCCGACAACCTGCAGGGTCCACGACTCCGGGGGGAGGAGATTGGGGTTGGCGAGATCTGCAGTTGCGACCGAATTGTTCGTTGTGCCGTCTGAAACGCACGCCCAGAGTCTGCCCGCGTGTATCAGAGCGGCGGAGACGGCCGTGCGCGTTCCGGCAGGAATAGTGCCGAAGCGTGAATACGTATCGCCAAATTCAAATTTGCTCACATGGAAAACGGTCAGCCCAAAATCCGTGCAAATCAGCGCAGTATCGCCCTGGATAATGATGGCATTGATGCGTTTGTTTGTCTGGTCCTTGGCCATGGCGATGTCGAGAATTGTGCGGATGGAGCCGGTGGTGGGATCATACACATGGATGATCCCGGTGGAAGCTCCGGACCAGATGTTTCCTGTTGCGTCGGCGGCAATGGCGGTGAGATCGATACTGCGCAGCCCATCTGCATTCGTCAGCAATTGGTAGGAGTCATTGACAGGCGTCCAATGGAAGAGGCCGCCGGAAGTTGCCGCCCAGTAGCCCGAGCCGTCGTTCACGATGGCCCGGACATCATACATAGAAGTGAAGTTCTTCCAGATGCCGGTAGCTGCTTGCACAGTCAGCACGCCGAGGAGAACCGCCACACACACCACCCACGCACGTCTCATACGCCGGCCCTCGAGCCTCCCCTCGTTACTTCTTCTTCAATTGAGAATGCACCTGGAGGAGTTCCATGGCGCTCATCGCCGCGTCCCACCCCTTGTTGCCTGCTTTTGCTCCGGCACGCTCGAGTGCCTGTTCGAGATTGTCTGTTGTCAGGATGCCAAAACCCACGGGGATGCCGGTCTGGAGCGCGATGTGGCCGAGCCCGCGCGTGACTTCTGCAGCGAGGTAGTCGAAATGGGGTGTTTCGCCCCGGATGACACACCCGAGGCAGATCACAGCATCATAACGGCCCGAGGTCGCCATCTTCATTGCCACCAGGGGGATTTCAAAAGACCCCGGGACATAGGCGACGGTGAGAGCGGCATCGCTACATCCGTGCCGGGTCAGACAATCGACGGTGCCGTTGAGCAGCTGGGATGTCACCAGTGAATTGAAACGGCTCACAACGATACCGAAGGTACGGCCTTCGGCGGAAAGTGTGCCTTGAATGACATGCATGGTTGGAATCCTCATGAGCTCGCGCCGCACAAATCCCGTCGACACCTTCTCGGCAGGGATACTACACCCCCGGTCGCTGCAAAGCGAGACAATCCGCCACCCATTCCCTATGCCAAGGAATCAGCGAGATACCGGACCGGAGGCGAAAGAACGTGGAATGGACTACAGGTACCTGGTCTTGAACTGCTCATAGTCGTTGATGATCAGCTTGCCCCGCTCGATCTCGATATGGCCGTCGCGAATGAATGAGTGGATCATCCGGGAGATGGTCTCGCGCGAAGTCCCGGCCATGTTCGCGAGATCCTGCTGCAGGGGCAACTCATCAATTTCAACGCGACCCTTTCGGATCTTCCCAATGTCATCTGCAAGCTGGAGGACGACATTAGCCACGCGTCCAGCAGCATCTTTCAGCGACAAGCTCTTAATCATCGCGTCCGCCTTGCGCAGGCGCATCGTCAGTTCTTTGAGGAGGGCAATCGCCACCGAAGGGAAATCGTGGAGGAGCTTGAGAAAATCCCTGCGGTGGATCATGAACAATTCGGATTTCGTTGTGGCAACGACGCTTGCCGACCGTGCAAGACCATCCAGAATTGCCATTTCGCCGAAGAAATCACTTTCCCCCAGAATCGAAAGAATCACCTCTCGTCCGTCATCATCCATCCTGGCAATTTTTACCTTCCCTGAGGCAATGACGAACAATGCCGCACCCGCTTCTTCCTCCAACAGGATGATGCTTCCCTTCTTGTATTTCTTCCGTACTCCGACCTTTGCGATGGTCTCGAGATCCATCGGCTCAAGGTCGCTCAAGATGGGGACATTCTTCAGGAACTCGATGTCGTCTTTCACTTGCGATGGTGTCAATGGGATTTCTGTAAGTGTGACAAAACGACGTCTCGCGATCCACCCAATATAGAAGGTGCGCCTTAGAAAGTCAAGAACAACGGCGTTTTGGGGCCTCTACTCGGCGGCTATTCCGCCAGAAGGAGATAGGAAAAGACAGCGAGACCGACTTGCATTGCGGCAAAAGCGAACCCTGAGGCCGTATCGAGCCTGCGACGTTCATCAAGCAGGGCAGGGTTTCCGGTCATCTGGTAGGCGGCATTTCGATCATCGGCGGAAATCTTGAAATATGCGGCAGCAACGCCGGCAGCGACGGCTATCCCCCCACTCGCGTAAAGTGCGACCAACCGCCCATTTTGATCATTCTGGGTCTGGAGAAGCGGAGAGACCTCCGGCAACGCCGTCGGACCAAGCCGGAGGGGGGTGAGTATAGAAAACATGAGGCGCCGGGCCTCACCGGGCGCCAGGACGACGGTCATCGAATCGCTCTTAGAGAACCAGCTGGCCGGATTCCGGCCTATAACCACGAGTTTCCGCGTGCCTGAGGAAACCGAATCCAGCGACAGGGGTGTTATCCCCTTGACCTGACCATCAATGTAGACCGTGGCGCTGTCTGCATCGGCGCTGACAGTTAGCCGCGAAAGAGACGCGGCCGCCGTGGAATCGTCCGGATGACCGTCAGATGCGGATCCGACCGCGGCGATCAGGCACTGCATCGCAATCAGAATCACACCGAAGCCTGGCCTCTTCATTCGCTTCCTCCGAACACCTGAATGAGCCGGTCATCAGTTGCCACGATCAGGCGGTTGCCTCCGGCAATCGGAGTTGTCTTCACCCGGCCCGAAATCGTCTCCCGCCACAGGATCGTGCCGTTGGCCGGATCGATGGCAATCAGTTCTTTCCGGAGTGTGCCCACATACAGTGCATTGTTTACAGCCAGCACTCCGCTGTTGACCGGAGCGTGGATGTTGCATGACCAGACTGTTGTGCCGGTTTGCTGATCAAGGGCAAAAACCGTCCCCCCCGTTGTGCCGAATATGCAGAGGCCGGAATGGATCAGCGGGGGAGCATAGACAGACGAACCTGTCTCGCGGCGCCAGACGAGAGATCCATCCGCGAGACGGATGGCATAAACGGTGCCCCGGAGCGTTCCGACGAATACTGAGGAATCAGCGATCGAGGGTGCCGCCTGGATGGCGCCATCCACTTGATACCGCCAGTGCAAACTCCCCGTGCCGGGGTCCAGATCATACAGGGCACCGTCATCGGCCCCGAACACCACATGCTGCAACCAGCCCGCCGCCGAAGAACGGATTCCTTTGAGTGCCGTATTGTGCGGGAGCTCAAAGCTCCAGAGCATAACGCCGGTCAGTTTGTCAACGGCGAAAAAGGTCCCACGGGTGTTGCCCACAAACACACGCGCATCCATCAGCAGGGGAGATGTGTGGATATCTCCGAACGCAGCCCGCCAGCGTACGCTCCCGGCGACAAGGTCGAAGCAGACCAGTGATTCGCGGGACCCTGCCACCGGAACGATTGCGAGGTCGCGTTCTATCGCCGGTGTTCCCTCGATGGAGGCCCCCAGCGATACCCATCCGAGCCTTTTTCCCGTGCGCACATCCAGCGCGTACAGCTCCCCGCGCAAATTGCCGACAAAGACGATGCTGTCGACGAGAAGCGGAGATCCCGATCCGGTCGCGGCCGTGATATCATACTGCCACACCAGCTTCAAGGGCGGCGTCACCGTAACGGGGAGCGCATTCACCCGCAACGCAGAGCGGGCGAATGTCGGTGTATCCAGTTCGCCCGGTTGTAATGCGACCGGGAGTCGCAAGCCGCTGCAACCTTCGCCAAGGAGAAGGAGGCACGCACTCACACTGAAGACAAGAGATCTGGCCATCAGAAATCATACCCAAAAAAGAACTGGTGGAACAAACCCTCTTGGAACCTGTTGAAATTGTCTTCTATCCGTTTGCCGATGTCATACCGGAGCACAAGAATCCCGCCCAGATTCAGACGAAGCCCGCCGCCAAGACTCCCGTATGTCTGTTCGTAATCACGATCCCAGGCACTTCCTGCATCAAAGAAGAGCGCGCCACGGATCGAGAAGAAGCTCAGCCCAAAGACGGGGAAACGGATCGCCAATTCATCAACAAATGGGAAACGCAATTCGTGACTGGTGAGCCAGAGTTTTTCTCCACGAATACTCCATCGCTCGAATCCCCGCAGATCCCAGCTGCCGCCCATGACAAATCTCCGCGATTCTTTGCCATGGTTATAGAAGAGCCAGAAACGGGAGGCGAACGCACTCCGTTGCCCGAGCCGGACATAATGACGATAATCGGCGATCACGGAGAAATAGTTGACGTTCGAATACTGCACGTCAGTGGTATATGCCAGCATCAGGTTGAAGCGGTTGCCGTCGAGGGGTCCGCTGGGCCCCCAGAGTGAGTTGTCGTGCGTGAAAGAGAGCGAGTTGGAAACCAGGAGGGCTTTGCGTTCTTCGATTGAGCCGTCGGTTTCCCTGTTGGAGTTGCTGATGCTGACACCCGATTCAATCCTGTCGAACTTGGAGATCGGATAGCTCAAGGCGAAATATCCACCAAACACGCGTTCGTAGTAGAATTCATCGCGGGCGGTCAGATCGTATCGCCTGCCTGTGAATCGATAAATGCCGTATGCGTAGCTGGTTCGCTGGCTGAGGGAGATGCGTGAAATGGCAATATTGAAGCTCGACAGAAGTTCATCCTGTGTTTCCGCCGTGTTGTAGAGGAGGAAGTAATACTGTTCATTTCCCAGGACATCGCTCAGCGCGACAAATGCCCCGCCGGAAGTGCCGAATACGGGATCCGTGGAGATCGTACTCTGGGCGACATCAAGGCTGTACTCTCCCTGGTACCTGAAGCGCTCACGTTCATTCTCTCCGCTCAGGCTTCGGGGCTCCCAGGGGGAACCATGCTGCGCGACATCCATCGACTTGATGGTCTTCGCTGTATCCAGAACATCCTGTACGTTTGGCATCACCTGCAGGTGAAAGCTGAATTTCTCGAATGCCGTGAACACCAGGTCGCCAGACGATGTCCAGGCCGGGTCGAACGCGGATGTCAGAAACGCACTTACCCGGGTCATTGTGCGGACACCCTTCGGCTGAGGGGATTGCATGTCCATGACCCAGATGTTGTTCATGCCGTCGGTGTCACAGGTGAACGCCAGCTTTGAACCGTCTCGTGACCAGGCGGGTCCGCTCACGCTCTCGTTGCCATAGGTCAGGTATTCGATGTCGTTCGTCGCGATATCATAACGGAATAGGTTGTAGATGCCTTCCGTGCCGAAGGAAGTCCGGTCTGAAATGAAGGCGATGCAGTCACCTTTTGGGGACCATGCAGGATCCCGGTCATCGTAGCTGTCGTTGGTAAGCCGGCGGAGTTCCTGTGTGTCGGAGTTCAGAATGTACAGGTCATTTTGTCCGGCGCGATCGATGGCGGTGAAGACAATCTGCCGTCCGTCTGGACCCCAGGACACCGATCCAATGCTCACGAGCTGAGCGTGCCGGAAGGTGCTCACCATGGATTCCGTAACGACATCGTAGAGGTGGAGCACGTCCTGTTCCCCGCTCTTCGTGACGAACGCCAGAAGTCCCCCGCCGGACACGTCGATGCGGCTGCGCATCGGATGGAATGCCTCGAAGGCATCGGTCTGTTCACCCTCAATGATGTTGACGGCCGGTGATTCCGGATCGGGATCGTTCAAGGATTTTTTGAATATGCCTGTATAACCGGTGCGATTGCCCACGAAATAGACGTCGCGGGTCGTGTCGTGTTCGAACACCACCGGTTTGGCGTTAAAGCCTTCAGTCACAAATTTGCGGGTCACTCGGCTGGGTGGATCGGTGTGGGCAAGCAGGGGATAATACTGTTTCTTGAGGGCGTACATCCACTCTTCGTCGAATTCTTTGTAATTCTTGCCAAGCGTGAGCGCGAAGACATCGCTGAAGGAAGACTCCTTCCAGATGTTTTCAAGGAAGAGGAGGACCTTCTCTTCGCCATATTTCGCTGCGACATACATAAGGGCATTTTGGCCTTCCTTGTACATCAGGAAGGAGCCGTAGATCCTCTCGATGTTGTCGAGTCCGACCGCAATACCGTTGTGGACCGCATCGCGCATCACCATCTCCGCCTGGGTGTCCCATTCGGTCGACCAGAATTCCGCGAGCCCTTCGATGAACCAGAGCGGAGGATAACGGTCCTGCGTCTTCCGGTGGTCAGAAAGCACGCGGCTCACTTTGCTGTGCATGAACACATGGACGAGCTCATGGCGGATGACGTCCACGGCTTCATTCCCGTCGCGGGCGATGCCGGCGATCTCGACGTTCGGCTCTTTGGCGCGGAGATCTTCGATGCGCTGGCGCGCCAGCGGCTCATCGTCGACGATC
>DAINBR010000144.1:0-8387 GCA_036732865.1 Bacteroidota bacterium
AATATCGTTCATCGCGTCGATCAGTGCGCGTGCCGTCGATCCGGTGTCGGAAAACAGGGCGGCAAACCTTGTGCGCTCCTCGTCGGTGAGAACAGTTGCGGGTGGTTTTGCCTTTACCTCGCGCAGCCCGACGTCACTGAAGAGAGCGATTTCCGTGAGCGTGGAGCCTATGTCGTCATGGAGATCGGTGGCGATAGAAGTGCGGATACGTTCGATTTCCAGAAGTTTCTTCACCCGGTACCTGTACATGAGAAACAAAATCGTGGCGACGGCCACAACGGCCAGTATACGAAACCACAATGTCTTCCAATAGGGAGGGACTATCGTGATTGCCAGGGAGGCCCCGCGGGTATTCCACACGCCGTCATTATTGGAAGCGCCGATGTGCAGCACGTAGTGTCCGGGATCGAGATTCGTATACGTCGTAAAGCGACGGTTCCCGGCATCGATCCAGGTTTCATCCAAACCCTCAAGTTTGTATCGGTAACGGTTCTTGGCGGGGGCGGTATAGCTCAGGGCAACGAATTCAAACGACAGGAAATTCTGATCATGCTGCAATTCGATTGCACGTGTTTCGCTCACCGCCTGCGGAAGCGACACAACGCGGTCGAATACGCGAAGGCTGGTCAGATACACGGGGGGCACAAACGGATTGTCACGGATGCTGTCAGGGGAAAACGCATTGAATCCGTTGATGCCCCCGAGGTACAATGCGCCGTCGCGGCCGCGGAATGCGGCCCCCTGATTAAACTCGTTTCCCTGCAACCCATCTGATGCATCGTAAGTACGGACCTCACCGGTGGAGGGGGTGTAGCGGGCAAGCCCCTTGTTGGTCGGCATCCAGAGACGGCCGGCACGGTCGGGGAGAATCCCGTAAATGACATCGTTGGGCAGGCCATCGGCTTCCGTAATGTGGCTCCAGGTTCCTGTTGTGCGATCAAAGCGGTTGAGCCCGCCGCCGTAGGTGCCGATCCACAGTATTCCGGCCGCATCTTCATGCACGGAGAGGACGGTATTGTTGTTGAGCCCGTTCGTCCGGTCGCTCGCGCTCTGATAGCGTTGGAACAGGTCTGTAGCCGGATCCAGTCGTGCGAGTCCGCCTCCGTATGTGCCAACCCAGAGATAGCCGGCGGCGTCTTCATAGAGCGTCAGGACCGTTCCGGCAGGCAGGGCCGTGGGAGACTCTTCGTCGGGCGGATAATGCACAAAACCTTCCCTCGAAGCGTCAAGACGGTCAAGCCCGCCTCCATTCGTGCCAATCCACAGCGTTCCCGAAGAATCCTCATGCAGCGCGGTTACTTCATTTTGAATAAGCGAAGCTGGATTTTGGGGATCGTGGCGATAGCGAGTAAACCGACTGCTGTATGGGTCAAGACGAGCAAGACCTCCCCCCTCGGTGCCGATCCAGAGTGTGCCGTCACGGCTGGCCGCGAGAGCAATGACGTTATTGTGACTCAGCGATGACGCGACACGGGGGTCATGGAGGTAGTGCGTGAAATCCTCGGTCAGACGGTTGAAACGATTCAGTCCACCCCCGTACGTGCCGATCCAGAGTGTACCGGAACGATCTTCATGCAGGGCCCAGACGTCGTTGCCGCTCAAGGTGCGGGGTGTGCCCTGAACAGCCCGAAAGTGAGGGAAGCGATTCTTCAGACGGTCGTAGATATTGACTCCTCCTGCCCCCGTGCCAATCCAGAGAATGCCGGTACTGTCTTCGAACAAGGAACAGATAATATCATTGTTCAGAGAGCGGGTGGAATTGGCGATGTGCCGGAATCGTTCGATCGTGCCTGTGCGCGGGTGAAGGCGGTTAAGGCCTGCATCTCCAGTGCCGATCCAGATTGCACTCTCGGCATCCTCGTACAACGAGAGGATGAGGTTGCTGGTGAGCGTGCGCGGTGCAGGCGATCGGGTAGTGTAGTGAACGAGAGTCCCCGATCGCGGGTCGAAGCAATCCAGGCCGTACCCCCAAGTGCCGATCCATATCCGACCATCGCGTCCGGCAAGGAGCGACCGGATGGTATTGCCGGCGATGCTTTCGTGCAGTCGCGGGTCGTGCCGGTAGCGACGGAACGTCCCGACACCGGAGGATCCGGCAGAGCCGGGCACGGGCGGGATGTAACGGCAGAGACCTCCCCATGTGCCGACCCAGAGAGTGCCGTCGCGGTCCTCCGTGATTGCCCAGACGGCGTTGTCGGCAAGCGATGTTGAATCGGCGGGATTGTGGCGGAGGCGGGAGAACGTGCGTTGACCCGGACTGAGGTAGTTCAAACCGGAGGTCATGGTGCCGGCCCAGATTGTCCCCCGGGAATCCTGAAAGACCGACGTGACATTGTTTTCGCTAATGCTTGTCGTGTCAAGGGGGTCGTGCGCATAGTGCGTGAAGGTTCCCCGGGCCGTATGGTAGCGGTTGAGTCCGCCCCTTGTCGTCCCGATCCAGATATCGCCATCACGGTCCCGGCAGAGAGCCCAGATCCCGTTGTCCGAAAGAGCAAAGGAGTCCGCCGCCACGTGTTTGTGCACGGCGATTGTGTAGCCATCGTAACGGTTGAGTCCGTCCTGTGTGCCGAACCAGAGGAAGCCCCGGCCATCCTGCACGATCGCATTCACCGTAGATTGTGAAAGGCCCTGCTCGAGAGAGATATGGTCGAATTTCAATGTACCGGTTTGAGCACAGGCTATGCACGCGACCACGGTGAGGGCCCACGGGGTGATGCTGTATTGCAGGATCCGGTGCATGGGGAATGTTAGTGAGGAATCAGGAGACTCGCAACCGATGCCTCGCGCGTCACGACAGGGCTTGTGTAATCCACGCGAGGTTTTTCAGTGGTATGAACCCGTAATTGTAGAAATTGAAACTCGTGATTCCCTGTGCACGGGCCACCCTCATCCGGTCAAGAAATTCCGCCTGTCCGCCGCTCTCCGGCAGGCCAACCTGGAATCCGAGCGTGAGCGCCTTCCCCCCGAGGAGGGACCGGAGTGTGGTCAGCGGGGCATCCAGGGCAACACCATCCCTGACATAGCCCAGGGCAAGAATTCCGCCGGTCGTGCGGGCACTGGCGGCAGGGTCAACGCTTGTCAGCTTCCACGCCGAGGAATCAATTGACATCATCTGCCGCAGTTCGACAGTACCGGCACCCGATTGCAATTCCTCGAGGAGCGACGTGATGACGCCGCTGCGCCAGCGCAGGAACGGCTCCAGGATATCCGCCGGGAGTTGATCAATGGTGGGGTACTTGTTGTTTATGGTGTCCGGATCCCGGAAGAATTCCTCCAGCGTGGCCGCCGTGAAATTGAGCACGGGCTGGATGTCAAACCCCGATTCCTTCGCCCCGCGGCGACAAGCGGCGCAGAAACAGAGCCCCAGGAGAAATCGTGTCGCCGGCGTCAACGCCACACCTTCCCGTTCATGATGAAAGCCATGAGTGTACCCCTGAAACTGCAGAGCCTCAAGTTCGATGAGATCGACGCCGTGCGCTGCGACATCCGTCACGAGGGAACGGAGATAACGGCGCACATCGCCGTTCGATGGGCAAAGATTGTGATAGAGCGGATCGTCGAATGCGGTGCGCGTGACCAGGTCCGGGTGCGCCGTCCCGAGGGCAGTATTGTGACAGCACACCACCCAGCTCCGCAGCTGCATGCCGTATCGATCGGCCTGCCGGCGCGCTTCCCGGAGATCGTGCCCCGAAGACACAAGCGAATGCGTCATCGGGGATATGCGTCCGTAGAGCGATGGATTTGGCCGGAACATGACCGTGCCATCTTCGAGGAAAACTACCTTGCGCCGGGGATTGTGCGGGGCAAGAAACTTGCCGGTGTGATACGCTGTAGCAAGGCTGATGGAGGTGAGCGCGTGTTCGCGGAGCCGCGGCAGGACAACATCATAGCCTTCATCGACGAGATCCCAGAGATAAATCCACATGGATGCCGTATGTCGCGTTGGCGGTGGGATCGCCGCAGTTGCAGCATGGAACATAGCAGGTCCGGCCACCGCTGCGGTGGCGACGCGTTCCAGAAATTCTCTCCGTGTGAGCATGGTGGGGCTACTCCTCGTCGATGACCCAGAGATCGAGCAGGTTGTCGGGCATTCCCGCGATGAACCGGGATGGCTTGGAAAGCACCAACCCCGACTCGCGGTCATACACATTGATGGGATAAGCGATAAAGAGATGTTCTTTGGCCCGCGTACAGGCGACGTACATCAAACGGCGCTCCTCCTCCATGGTGTCTTCATTCAATGCCGCACGCGTCGTGGGGAAGCGACCGTCAAGCGCGTAGATCACGAAGACCGTGTTCCACTCGAGCCCCTTTGCACTGTGAATCGTAGAGAGAATGAGCTTTTCGTCCTCTGCGTCGGTCGGAGTGATATCAGTGATGCTCTCGGCTGCCGGTTCGAGTGTCAGATCAGCAAGGAAGGAATTGAGGGTCCGGTACCGCTCGGCGATTTGCTGGAACATCTCGAGGTCCTTCCGCCGTTTGTTGTGATCGTCATACCGCTTGACAAACACCGGTTCATAATACTGCAGGAGCTGCTGGATCTTGTCGGCTGGGGTGATGTGCGACGGGGCTACACCCTTCAGTGCTTCGAAGAGCGTGCGGAGTTTTTCCGGTGCGGCGTTGTGCTGGCCCCAGAATGCCGGGAGAGAGGCGGGGATCCCGGCTTCACCTGCTGAGCGGTGCCGGGCGAGAAGATCATCGATCACTTTTTCTGCGGTGCGCGGGCCGATGCCATCCACGAGCAAGAGGATCCGATTCCACGCGACGGCATCGCGGGGATTCTCAAGTACGCGGAGGTAGGATATGAGATCTTTAATGTGAGCGGTTTCGATGAACTTGAATCCGCCGAACTTGACGAAGGGAATGTTGGCCTTGTTGAGTTCAATTTCCAGGTCGAACGAGAGATAACTTGAACGGAACAACACAGCCATATCATCGAGGGGGATTCCCTGCTCCCGCAGTTCCAGGACTTTCTGGATGACAAAACGCGATTGAAGGTTTTCATCCTGTGCAACGACAATGCTGGGCAACTCGCCGCCGGGTTTGCGGGTGAAGAGCTCTTTGGTGTATTTGTGTCTTTTCATCGTGCCCCGGAATATTCGAACCGCTCACGCATCTGCGCAATGTACTCGGGTGTCGTTCCACAGCATCCGCCTATGATGCGCACTCCTTGGTGCCTCCATTGTTCAGCAAAGTCGGCGTACTCCCCGGGTGGCACATCATGCACAAAGGTCTCCGCGCGTTCTTCCCCGGCTCTGCCGACGTTTGCATAGACGGCCAGAGGCAGGGGAGTGGCGGTCTGTAATGTGAGGAGTGCTGGTGCCATGTGGCGCGGCGAAATACAATTGAGAGAGAACGCGGTGGGTCCGAGGCGGGCGATTGTCCTCACCGCCTCCGCAATGGATTCACCGCCGTACAGCAACCCCTCCGCAGTGCACAGGAAACTTACCACCACCTCTTTGCCGGTGCCCGCGGCGGCGCGGCAGGCGGCCTCGGCTTCCCTGGTCGTGCCCATCGTTTCGAGCAGCAGGAAATCCACGCCGGCATCGGCGAGCCGGCGGGCATGGAGAGAGTGCTCGCTGTGCAGCGCATCATCGCCCGGCACGAGGTCCGGGCGGTAGCAGTCATCCAGGGGGGCTATGGAACCGGCGATCAGGATCGTGCGTTCCGTGCAGTCTGCCCGCGCCTGTTGGGCCAGCGTCACCGCCTCACGCGTGAGTGCTTCCGAACGGTCCGGCCAGCCGGCGTGAGCACATGCGCGGGCCGTGGTCCGGAAAGAGTTTGTCGTGATGATGTCCGCCCCTGCCGCGAGATATTCCCGGTGTATCTGCAGTACAAGCTGCGGGGCGGTGACCAGGGCACGCGCGGACCAGAGAGGCTGGCTGACATCGAGGCCGCGCCGCTGCAACTCGGTGCCCATCGCGCCGTCGAGAATACGCGTTCCGGAGCGCTGCAAGGCCGTGTACAGAGGGCCCGCAGTCATGCGCGCGCCCTCCTGAGGATCTCGTTGGTCAGATTCAGAATCGGTTGCGTGCTGCGATAGTTCTCTTCGAGGGTGATGATGGTGCAGCCGGGGTAATCTTCGGGAAACGTGAGGATATTCCGCACGGTCGCACCCCGGAAGGAATAGATGGCCTGGGAGTCATCCCCTACTACCATCACATTGCCATGCCGCTGCGAGAGCAGCCGCACAATGTCCGCCTGGATGCGATTGGTGTCCTGAAATTCGTCCACCATGATGTACTTGTAGCGCTGTGCGAGCGTCCGCCGTACATGGTCGTTGTCCCTCAGGAGCTGCCGGAGGTACAGCAGCAGGTCGTCATAGTCCATGAGGTTGTGTTGCGCCTTGTATTCTTCGAAGGCACGCTGCAGGGCCGTGATGTCATCCAGGAGTTCCTCGAAGTGCGGATACTCTTCATGGAGGATTTCTTTGATGGGAGTTGCGGTATTGACCGCCTTCGAGAAGATATCGTAGAGAGTTTGTTTTCTTGGGAAACGCCTTTCACGCGTGTCCAGTTTCAATTTTGTGCGCAGGAGGTTGACGACATCTTCCGCGTCCGACTGATCGACGATGCTGAAGGAGGAATCAAACCCGATCAACGGGGCGTATTGTCGCAGGATGAGATTCGCAAACGAATGGAATGTCCCGCCGGCGACTTTCTCGCACCGGGCGTCCAGGAGCATTGAGGCACGCCGGAGCATTTCCTGTGCGGCCCGCCGGGTAAACGTGAGCAGGAGAATCGATTCGGGGGTAACGCCGAGTTCCACCAGATAGGCGACGCGGAAGGTAATGGTGCGTGTTTTTCCGGTGCCCGCGCCCGCGATGATCAGGTGGGGCCCGTTTGCCGAGGTCACCGCGGCGTACTGTGCCGGATTCAGTTCGTTCCGGTAGTTGATGCGAAATTGTCGGGGTGACTCCGTCGGAACGATGTCGACCGGCTGCTTCTTCAGGACATATTTCTTGGCGTCGGTCACAGCTTCTCCACCGGATAACTGTCCAGGATATCCAGGATGGCCTCGATGGTTTTCGGCGAATTGCCTTCGGCGCGATTGTTGATGTAGGCGTAGAGTTTTTTCTCCTCCCGTGCGCAGCGGATCGCAGTGTCTGCAACGCCGGCACGTATCGCGGGATTGACTTCTTTGATCGCATCGTACGGCTGGAAATACTCAACCGCCTCCTGATACGTGCGTCCGGGTTTGAGCAGCGCGCGGATGACTGCGAATGATGCCGGCAGAATTTCTGCGTTGCCGATCTGTTCCTGAATCGCCGGCATCCTGGTCCAGCTGTTGAGCACGTGCGCAATACCATGACTTCTGAGCAAGGCGAGATAGTCCGGTGTCAGGAATTCGCTGTTCCGGACTTCGACACTGTAGGCGAACTCTTTCGGGACTTTCGTAAAAAAGACGTCCAGCATGCGGATGAAGACAGGCAGCGTAACGCCGGAATCCCGGGCAAAGGTGGAGAACTCAAAGATGATCGTTGCGCATTTCTGCTTCAATGTGCTGACCGGGGCGAGAAACTGATCGGCAAAGAGCGACGGATTGAGAAAATCGGGGTTCTCCTTTCCCGCATGTGCGCCATAACGGGGCAAATTCGGATACCGCTTAACGGTGATGCGGTCGGTGACCTTGAGCGCGATACTGAAGTGCCCGGGAGTCTGGTCGTACATCAGCCCCAAGGTCTTCGCGGTGGGGAAATCGTAGAGCGCGAAGTCGGCGCACACGGTGGGGAACACCGTGGCGTATTCTGCGAGGCAAGTCTGTTCGAATACGCGTTGCGAGGGGTAGGGGCGGTTGTAGACGATACCCTGCCATCCGGGGTATTTCCAGGATGATGTGCCCAGCAGGATGCCGCGCTCGGCCCAGCGGCGAAGCCGGCCGGCATTGGAACGGACATAGGACGACAGAGGGGGCTCTGCGCCCCCTGTCTCAAACAGCGGCAGTTGTGTGCCGCTTGGGAGTTTCCGTACACGCACCTCGACCCGCCCTCCCCGCTGATTACCCGCCTAAGCGTACGCCGGTGAGCACAGTAAACACGGACCAGACAATCCAGAGTGCGAACACCAGGACCAGCACCTTTGGCAGATGGCGCTGGAAGAGCTTTGACAGTCCGATGCTCACGACGGTGAGATCCCAGATGGTGAAGACATTCACTTTTGACAGCGTCATATGCATTTTGTTCTGGAGGTCGTAGTTGGACACAAGCAGCGCGAGATTGGGTCCTGCGAACAGCGAATCCATGCCGTATTGCAGCAGCGTTGTCACGACGGTTTCGAGAATGCTGATGTAGAAGGTCAGGCCGACGACTTCGACGACCTTCATGTAGGGGGCGTTCGCGTTCATTCCCCATTTGCCGAGCAGCCAGTACACCAGGGAGAGGAGAAACA
>DAINBR010000145.1:0-8272 GCA_036732865.1 Bacteroidota bacterium
CCGATCATGCATGCCCGCTCGCGACATGGATCGAAGAGCAGCAGTTACGTACCGCGGGTAAGCGGACTACGGGGGATGGATCAAATGCCGAAGCGTCCGCCCTGTTCGTACAGGCGCTCGCGTCATTGCTTGTGCTCGAACGCCCCGATGGCCTCATCTTCTGCGCAGGTATCCCGGATTCCTGGCTGCGGCCGAAGTCCGTGATCTCGGTGGACAGTCTGGTGACCCGCTGGGGTCAAGTTTCCCTGGTTCTACAGATATCTTCCGATGGAAACACACTGACGCTGGACATCCGGACAGCACGCTCCCACGGACCGGGTGGAATGACAAAGATCGATCTTGCAGCTTTCATACGTGCCGGATTTCGCTTTGCCGATGGAACTCTTTTACCGGCGGCAGTCGATCTGCCCATGGGGTCGAAGTATCAACGAACATTGAAACGACGGTGAACAGATGCGACGAGTAATGCTTTTGAGTCTCCTCGTGCTGGCGGGGATGCCCCTCAGGGGACAATCACGTGCAATTGATTTCCGCTATGCACCTGCCTACTGGTTCACGGCAATTTGTTTTCCGGGAGATTGGCAAAAGAGCGTGGTCACAAGCCAGGGAACGCTCGGTGATGACTTCGCACCGGGCCCGTACGCCCGTCCCCTGTCGGAGATGACGTTCGGAGTACAAGGGCATTTGCTCCGCCCGGACACGGTCTTTCTCGAGGATCCCCGGGTGCCGATTGCGAATATGATCCTGAGCGATGACGACATGACCGTACACCAGAAGGTCTTCGCGGTCGTACCGACGGGCCCCCGGATCCCCCAACATGTGTTTCTGGACGGAAAACTAGAGCGGCTTGATGGACTTGCCGGTTGTCCGTCGTGGGCTTCTCCTCCCGCGGATGCAGATCCGGCTTTTCGCGGGGCGGCATGGGGGGTCAACAGACCGTTGAAATACCGGGCCCGGGTCGATCCCGGGAGCTCACACCTGGTCGTCCTCGGTCTCTGCGAGCCCTATAAGACTCAACCCGGTCTACGCACGCTCATCCTCCGTGTGGAGGGCAGCGGTGACGCAATCGCTGATCCGGTGCGCGACGGCAAAACCAACATACCGTATGTATATCGTTTTGCTGCATGGGACACCGACAACAACGGCTGGCTTGATATACAAGTCCATGCATCGATGTCCAGTCCGGACCCGAACGTTATCCTTAATGCCGTCTGGATGTTCCCGAATGGTTCGTCGCTTGACCACGACGCAATCATGCGCGGAGAGCTGACGGACAGCGCTGAACTCTACTGGCGGTGCGGCACGGAGTACGATGCACAGTCCGAAGTGCTTCGTGAAGATGCTCTGCTCGGTACATTTCCGGGGGACACGGTTGTTCCGACGCTTATTATCCGCACTCGCCGACCGCTGGATTTTGACGACGCCACAGGCTCGGTGTTCACACTTGGACGTCCGTACATCCGTTCCTTCCCCGCACCCGTTGCCATGCACCGGACACCCGGTGGGTTTACCCTCGAATACCCCCGGGGGGCAACCGAGGTCGCCGCAATCGTTTCGCACGGCGCGTTGGGGCAAGCTGAGGAGATCACCGTTTCGTCCGCATACGCTGCGCTTGAGCAAGCACGCCTGTTCTGGCGACAGCACGTCGGTCTCCCCTATGACCGGATTACTCTGCCCGACAGTACACTGCAGGCGTTGCTCGATGCAAATATCCGCAATCTTTACGCGATTGCGGATTCGGTGGACGGCCGGATGCAGTTTCAGCCCGGCCCCAGCGTTTACCGTGGCCTTTGGGTCCACGACGCGGTGTGGCAAAACTCGGCCGCCCTCATGCTCGGCGACACAGAAGGAGCACGTGGGTGCATCGAAGGCCTCCTCCGTCATCAGGAACGGGACGGCCGGATCGAAGTCATGGCACCGTACCCGATGAACCGGGAGACGCCGCTGGTGCTGTTCCTCATGTGCAGATACGCACTACTCGCCAACGACAAATCCTGGCTCCAACAGCGGTGGCTCTCGGTGCAAAACGGCGTGCGCTGGCTGTGGGGACTTCGCAGCACGACGTTGAAGGATCCGGGTGACGTATCATACGGTCTCTTTCCTCCTGGTTTCGCGGACGGCGGACTAGCCGGCCTTGAACCGGAATACGGGAGTGTGTACTGGGGACTTGTCGGGCTCTCTTCGGCTGCACACGCGGCTCGCTGGCTCGGCAACAATGACGATGCGGTGCGCTGGGATGAATATTTCAGAGAACTTCTCTCCGCCTTCCGGAGGGCCGCCAGTCGCGACCGGCGCACCGACCGGTTCGGCAATCCATATCTTCCAATGAAAGTCGGGGATACCTCTTCCGTTACTCCGCCCCAACGGGCGAACTGGGGGATGCTCGATGCTCAGGGCATCGGACATATCTTTCCTCGCGGGGACTCGCTTGTCCTCGGTACCTTGCGCATGCTCCGGGGCGACACCCGGGAGGGGCTCCCTCCCAATACCGGCTGGCTGCCAGACGGCCTTTGGCCGTTTTTCGGAACCCTGGAAGCCATTGCCCACCTTTACAATGAGGAAAACGACGACGCTGTGGAACTTTTGTATGCCGTCGCCAATCATGCGTCCCCCGCGTGGACCTGGGTGGAGGAACAGCTCCCCCGCGAGTTGGGCACGCGAACGACAGGGGATGCGTCCAATGCCACGGCGAGTGCGCTGTTCGTCAAGCTGGTCCGTCGCATGATCGTGCTCGAGCGTGACAGCACGATGAGTCTTCTCGCCGGTGTGCCTGCAGGATGGTACCGGGCGGGCAGCCACCTGGAGGTGAAGGGCATTCCGACACTCTTTGGACGTTGCACGGCCCGGCTGGATATTGCCGCTGACGAATCGCGCGCCACGATCATCGTGAGCCCGATGCCGGGGGGAGTTGCGCAGGGGATGGTGGAGTTGCATCTGGAGCGACTCAAGCAGGCCGGCTACGTGCTGCGGCTGGGGAAGGTCGCCCCTGACATTCTTCGGTTTGCATCGGACAAAGGTTACCGGCTCGTGCTCACACGTCACGGCTGATCCGACACACCCATTTCGAGAGTCAGTTTCTTTGCGTATATTTTTATAAGCAGTTGTCCCCCACTTGGAGAACCTATGCGCCACCTTGTCGCGGTACTTTGGATACTTGTATTCCTGATCTCCCTCACGTGTTCCTCCACTTCAGCACAATCCGGTCCGGTCGACAGGGCCGCCTACGCGGCAGAGGTCAAGAGTGAGTTCCTGCACGCGTGGAATTCCTACAAGACGTATGCCTGGGGTCATGACGGACTTCGACCCATCAGCAAGACGCCCTATGACTGGTACGCTTCTCCCCTTTATTTGACGCCGCTGGACGCGATGGACACCATGATCCTCATGGGGTTAAAGGATGAAGCTGACTCCACACGCGAATTCGTCGTTCGGAATCTCTCTTTTGACAAAGACATTTATGTCAAGGTGTTTGAAATCAACATTCGCATGCTGGGAGGATTGCTGTCGAACTATCAGCTCACCGGCGATGCACGATTGCTTTCTCTCGCGAGAGATCTTGCCGATCGGCTCATCCCGGCATTTGTCTCCCCGACAGGCCTGCCGTATGTCGAGGTAAACCTGAAGACCGGGGCGGTCCGCGGCACAAAAACGAATCCCGGAGAAGTCGGGACTCTTCTCGTTGAATTCGGCACCCTGAGCATGCTCACCGGGGACGCCAAGTACTACAATTACGCGAAACATGCATTGTTGAAGGTGTACGAAGCCCGTTCGGAGATTGACCTGGTGGGTGAGCAGATCGATTGCGAAACCGGCAAATGGCTAAAAACCGACAGTCATCTCAGCGCCTGCATCGATTCCTATTACGAGTACATGGTCAAGGGCGCACTGCTGTTCGGCGATGAAGACTGCAAGATCATGTGGCGTGACTCCTACATCGCAATCAATACCTTTCTAATCGACACCACGAAAAACGGCATCTGGTATGGGCATGCAGACATGAATACCGGCGTGCGCACCAAGACCTGGTTCGGCGCACTCGATGCGTTTTTCCCCGCCGTGCTGGCGCTGGCGGGTGACACACGCCGGGCGGCGGAACTCCAGGAATTGTGTTTCCACATGTGGAAGAGGCACGGCCTCGAGCCGGAGCAGTTTGACTACGTCAAAGATGAAGCCGCGGCGCCGCGCTTCTTCTTGAACCCCGAGATCATGGAGTCGGCATACACCCTGTTCCGCAAAACTGGTGATGTGCGTTACCTCGAAATGGGCAAGGTGTTTCTGGATAGCTTGAAGACGTATTGCCGCGTCGAGGGGGGGTACGCCGAGATCAAGAACGTCGTGACCAAGGAGAAATCAGACAGAATGGAGAGCTACTTTCTCGCCGAAACACTCAAGTATCTCTATTTGCTGTTTGCTCCGCCGGAAACACTCGACTTCGACAACGTGATCTTCAACACCGAAGCACATCCAATCCGCCGGACCTGGTGACCATGAAACAAAAACGTCCGCTCAGTCCCGATGAAGAGGCACGCCACATCCTGGCCATGATGGGCGGCGAACAGAGCCTTGCCAGATGTCTCGAGTTCCTCCGGCACCAGTTCGATGTGATCCAGGCGCGATCACAACTCTTGCTGACACTCTCCACCCTGGCTCTTACGATAACGGGGTTTTCAGGACCGAAAATCGCACAAACAAACGAGTTCGCACGGTACAGTATGGCGTTCGGCATCGTCTTTGTCCTCGCCGGCATGATCATCCTTCTCCTCGGCGGGTTACGCATCCGGTGGACGACACAGTTCAACGAGGAGACACCCGAGCTCACGGTCTCCAGGATCATCCGCTATCGCAATGCGAAAACCAAACTCTATTTTTTGGAGCTGGCGTTGTTGGTCATCGGCCTTGCCGCGTATGTGTCCGCAGTGGTCACGTACCTCATGAACGGCTAAACAGGCGGCCATTCTTCGAAATATGATTCTCTCCGAAAGGATTGTCCATGAAGAGCATTCTCCGTCTGGGTCTCGTCTTCCTGATTGCATTGTTGCCCCTTTCCTGCGGGAAACAGGGGTCGACAAAACAGACCACCATCGCCGTCATTCCCAAAGGCACGACGCATGAATTCTGGAAATCGATCCACGCCGGAGCCGTCAAGGCATCGCGCGAACTCAACGTGGACATCATCTGGAAGGGGCCGTTGCGAGAGGATGACCGTGATCAGCAGATCTCGGTGGTGGAAGATTTCATCAGCCGCGGTGTTGCGGGCATGGTCCTTGCTCCGCTCGATGATATCGCCCTGCGTGCCCCCGTTGCGAATGCTACCAGCGCCGGCATACCGGTGGTCATCATCGACTCCGATCTCAAAAGCGAGGACTACGTGAGCTTCGTGGCAACCGACAATCACCTCGGGGGCGTCATGGGCGGCCGTGAACTTGCGCGGCTCTGCGGTGGAAAAGGCAGGGTCATCATGCTGCGTTGCATGGAGGGATCGGCAAGCACGGACAACCGCGAACGCGGGTTTCTTGATGCCATGAAGGAATACCCCGACATCACGATCGTGAGCTCCAACCAGTACGGCGGACCGACGGTGGAGACGGCCTACCGGACCTCGGAAAACCTCCTCGCGCCGCTGAGAGCTTCCGTGGGCAGGCTGTCCATCGACGGCATCTTTGCCGTGAATGAATCGACCACCTTCGGGATGCTGCGTGCCCTCCAGGATGCCGGCTGCGCAGGAAATGTGTTCTTTGTAGGTTTCGACAGCTCCACGAAGCTCGTGGAAGCGCTCCAGAGCAATCACATCAATGCCCTGGTTCTCCAGAATCCATTCCGCATGGGCTATGAAGGTGTGACAACGGTCGTCAAGCATATCCGTGGAGAGAAAGTCGAGCGTAAAGTGGATACCGGCGTCACCCTCGTCACGCCGGCAAACATGCACCAACCGGAAATCATACAATTGATCTCCCCGGATCTCGGCCAGTGGCTGCAGTAGAACGATCAGCGGCACTCCCCCGCTTCGCCATGCGGGGCATACGAAAGCAATTCGGGGCCACGACGGCCCTGGACGGGGTCGATTTTGATGTCTTCCCGGGACAGGTCCATGCTCTCGTCGGAGAAAACGGTGCAGGGAAGAGCACCTTGATGAAGATCCTCTCCGGAGCGCTGCACCCCGACGCGGGATCCATGGAGCTCGACGGAAGACCTTTTGCCCCCCGGTCGACGGAGGATGCCCGGCACGCAGGGGTGGCGATGATCTATCAGGAACTCTCGCTCGCCCCCCATCTCTCCGTGGAAGATAACGTGATGCTCGGCATGGAGCCGGCACGATGGGGGGTGCGGCACCGGCAGGAAATCCGGCGCCGTACTCTGGGCGCGCTGGAACAGCTCGGCCACGGCACTCTTGATCCCACCGCGCGCGTCGGTACACTCCCCATAGCCACCCGGCAGATCGTGGAGATCGCCCGCGCCCTGGCCGTCGGTTGCCGCGTCCTTGTGCTTGACGAACCCACAAGCAGTCTCTCACTCGCCGACATAGAGCGGCTGTTCAAAGTCATCTCGTCACTCCGCGACCAGGGACACGCCATCGTCTACATCTCACATTTTCTGGAGGAAGTGAAGCGTATTGCAGATAGCTTCACCGTCCTGCGTGACGGCCGTACGGCCGGACAGGGAAGCACGGATACGGAAAATGTGGACGGCATCGTCCGGCTCATGATCGGTAGGCGCATTGACCAGCTCTATCCGAGAACGGAGCGGACGCCGGGGGAAATCCTTGTGGATGTATCTTCATTGCATTCCCCTCCGAAGGTGTTCGACGTATCGTTCAACCTCCGTCGGGGCGAAATCCTCGGCATCGGGGGCCTCGTCGGCGCCGGACGCACCGAACTCGTGCGGGCGCTGTTCGGCCTGTCACCAATCGTCAGCGGCACTGTGCGCATGAAAACGCTGAGAGGCTGGATGCCGCCTGCCGTGCGCTGGAAGGCGGGCACTGGCATGGTGAGTGAAGACCGTTCGACAGAGGGACTCGCGCTCTCGATGAGCGTGGCCGACAATATCACGTTGACACTACGGAAGGACGCGGGCCGGTTTGGCTTCCTGTCGCCTTCCCGGCTGAATGACGTGGCCAGACTCTGGAGTGAAAGAATAGGAATCCGCAGCACCAGTCCGCGCCAGCTAGTGGGCGCTCTGTCAGGAGGGAATCAGCAGAAAGTCGCACTTGCCCGGTTGTTGCACGAAGACGTGGATATCCTCCTGCTCGACGAACCGACTCGCGGGATCGATGTGGCCAGCAAAGCACAGCTCTACGAAATCATCGACCGTCTCGCTGCGGGTGACCCGTCGCGGGGCGTTCCACCGAAGGGCATCCTGATGATCAGCAGTTACCTGCCCGAGTTGCTGGGCATCTGCGACAGGATTGCGATCATGCACAGGGGGCGGCTCGGACCCGCCCATCCCGCTCACCAATGCACAGAACATATGCTGATGCTTGAAGCCACCGGACAGGCAGGCGCATCATGAAATCCCTTGCCCGCCTATCACACACACTCGGTCCGATTGCAGGCCTCCTCGGTATTTTCCTGCTCTTCGCGGGGTTCGGGCCCGAGAGCTTCTCTTCATCCAACAACCTGGAAACAATTGCACGGCAGACCGCCATCGTCGGGTCCGCCGCGCTCGGGATGACCCTCATTATCATTTCGGGCGGCATCGATCTCTCTGTGGGGCCTATGATCGCCCTGGTCACTGTGGTCATTGCCGCACTGTTGCAGGCAGGCGTTGATCCGCTCTTCGCGGCCATGGGCGGAATAGCCATCGGGGCGCTGTGCGGGTTCATCAACGGATTTCTGATCACCCGGTTGAAGGTGGTTCCCTTCATCGTTACCCTCGGCACCTATCTCGTAGTGCGTGGGGCAGCCAAAGGCTTCGCCCACGAGCAAAAAATCGACGCACCCCTCACGTGGCTGAAGGAATTGCTCGCCGCCCTGCCACCCGGCGAAGGTTGGCGCATCGTGCCGTGGGGAGTCTGGCTCACGGCATTCCTCGCCCTCCTTGTCGCCGGCATGCTCATCTACACGCGCCTCGGCCGCCATATCTTCGCCCTTGGCTCGAACGAACAAACCGCACGTCTCTGCGGCGTCAATGTCGATCGCGTCAAAGTGATCGTCTATTCCTTCGGCGGCGCCTTCGCGGGGGTCGCCGGCGTATTTCAATTCTCCCGGCTTACCGTCGGCGATCCTACCGTCGCCATGGGAGTGGAGCTTGACGTGATCGCGGCAGTCGTCATCGG
>DAINBR010000146.1:0-8217 GCA_036732865.1 Bacteroidota bacterium
GCTGCTGGCCGGTATGCCAACCACCTTCGGGTCCATGATTTCGTACGTGATGGCGCTCTTCAGCACGCCGTCCTGATGAATACCGGCTTCGTGTGCGAAAGCATTGGCACCCACGATGGCCTTGTTGCGCTGCACCATCATGCCCGTAATGCTGGAGAGCAAGCGGCTGGATCTGACGATCTCCTCGGTTACCACTCCCGTCTGTACGCCCATAAGTTCACCGCGCGTTTTCAGCGCCATGACAATTTCTTCAAGGGCGGCGTTCCCTGCACGCTCGCCGATTCCGTTGACCGTACACTCCACCTGCCGCACACCGTTCTCGATTGCGGTGATGGAATTGGCGACAGCCAGCCCCAAATCATTATGGCAATGCGCGCTCAGCACCGCACGATCCATGGCCCGAACGCGTTCCCGGACTTGCCGGAACATAGCGCCGTACTCGGAGGGCATCGCATACCCGACCGTGTCGGGCAGGTTAATCACCCCGGCGCCCGCCTCAATCGCCACTTCCACTACTTCACAGAGGAAGCCGATGTCACTCCGCGACGCATCCTCACAGGAGAATTCTACGTCGGCACAGAGGGAACGCGCATAGCGGACCGCTGCATCAACGGCCTTCAGTACCTCCGGGCGCTCCTTCCGGAGCTTGTATTTAAGGTGAATGTCGGAAGTTGCCAGAAACGTATGCAGCCGCGGCCGGGAGGCTGACCTGAGTGCTTGCCAGGCCCGCGTAATATCAGCCTCCACCGCACGGCAGAGACCTGCAACAATCGGACGCTGCACCGCCTCCGCGACGGCTTTTACCCCTTCAAAATCTCCCACTGAGGCAATGGGGAATCCCGCTTCAATCACGTCCACTCCCAGACGCTCCAGCTGTCGGGCCATCCGGAGTTTCTCTTCGAGATTCATGCTGCAGCCGGGGGATTGCTCACCATCACGAAGCGTCGTGTCAAATATGTAGACCCGTTCATCGTCCATCGTCACTCCTCCATTCTCTTTTCAAATCGTTAGCTGTGGATTCACCCTCCACCACGGTCACACTTCTCCGTGGAACTCCCTCTTGAGCGCCACCTGCCCCGTTCGTGCGAGCTCCTTGATGACGAAGGGTTTGAGCATCTTGACGATAGCGTCCACCTTTTGTCGGCTCCCCGTGGCTTCCAGCGTCAGCGTGCGCGGACTGATATCCACGACCTTGGCACGGAAGATCTCCGCGATTTGCATGATCTCCGGACGAGTCGCGGCAGTGGTCTGGATTTTGAGCAGCACCAGCTCCCGTTCCACGAAGCTCTCAAAGGTGAGATCGACTACTTTGATGGTATCAATCAGCTTGTGCAGCTGTTTCGTGATCTGTTCTATGATGGGATCATCGCCCTCCGTCACAATGGTCATTCGGGAGACGGTTTCATCCTCCGTGGGTCCAACACTCAGACTCTCAATGTTGTACCCCTTCGCCGAAAAAAGTCCTGCAATGCGTGAGAGCGCATTGAACTTGTTCTCCACCAGGATTGAAATCGTGTGCCGCCTGCTGGGCACAGGCGCGGGGACCGATCGTCGCACACTAGTGGATGCGGACGCCATGGCGCTCCTCCTTTCTGATCTGTACCACCGCCGTGCTGCCAGGATCGAATATGGTCACGCCTTCACCCGCCGGATCAAGAGGGATGTCGATCATCTCCTCCACAGTCTGCCCTGCCGGGATCATCGGGTACACGTTGTCTTCCGGTGCGACCACGAATTCGACCAGCACGGGACCGTCGCTGTACCCCATCGCCCGACGCACCAGTGGTTCGACCTCCGATGTCGTCGTTGCACGAAAGGCCGGACAGCCGTGTGCTTCCGCGAGCTTTACAAAATCCGGACTCGTCATTTCGACCTGCGAATAGCGCCGTTTCCAGAAGAGGTCCTGCCACTGCCGGACCATCCCGAGAAACCCATTGTTGATCACGAAGATCTTCACCGGGAGTTTGTGCTGAACAATCGTCGTCATTTCCTGGGAATTCATCTGGAACCCGCCGTCGCCGCTGATGGAGACAATGGGCAGGTTCGGGCGGGCAAACGCCACCCCCATCGCAGCTGGAAGCGAAAATCCCATCGTTCCCAGACCTCCCGAGGTGACAAAGGTTCGGGGCTGTATGCAGGGGAAGAACTGCGCCGCCCACATCTGGTGCTGGCCAACGTCAGTGACCACAATTGCCTGTCCCCCGGTGACTTCACCCAGGCAGTGAAAGACCTGCTGCGCACGGATTTCCGGGCCCGATTGATAGCGAAGCGGATGCCCACGTTTCCACCCGGCAATCTTCGAGTGCCATTCGGTAGTATCGAGTTGTTTGACGAGGGGGAGAAGGCTCGCGAGAACCCGCTTCACATCCCCGACGATCGGCACATCCACCGCCACATTTTTGCTGATCGCAGCTGGATCGATATCAATGTGCACGACTCTTGCCTCGGGCGCAAATGCTTCGACTTTTCCTGTCACCCGGTCATCGAAGCGGGCACCGACGGCAATCAACACATCGCAATTATGCACCGCCATATTGGAGTACCAGGTCCCGTGCATCCCCAGCATCCCCATCGACAGGGGGTCGTTCGCTGGAAAGGCACCCAGCCCTTGAAGCGTCATTGTGACCGGACAGGACATCTTGCGCGCAATGGCCGTCAACTCCTTTGCGGCTCCCGACAGAATGACGCCTCCGCCGACATAGAGAACAGGCCGCACTGCCCCGTTGATCACTTCCGCGGCCTTTTTCAGCTGCTTCTGGTGTCCCTCAACGATGGGATTATAGCTTCGCATCTCCACAGTCGCGGGATAGTGGAACGGCGCTGTACGTGCCATAACATCCTTCGGCAAGTCCACCAGCACGGGCCCGGGCCGTCCGCTGCTGGCGATGTGAAAGGCTTCTTTGATTGTCTTCGCAAGTTCTGTCACATCGCGCACGAGGTAGTTGTGCTTGGTGATCTGCCGTGTGATGCCGACTATGTCGGCTTCCTGGAAAGCATCGTTGCCAATGAGCCGCAACGGAACCTGCCCCGTAAACACGACAAGCGGCAGGGAATCCATATAGGCATCCGCAATTCCCGTGACCGTGTTCGTTGCTCCGGGTCCCGAGGTAACCAATACCACGCCTGGTTTGCCTGTCACCCGGGCGTATCCTTCGGCGGCATGCGTGGCGCCCTGTTCATGCCGTGTCAGAACATGCTGGATGTCGGAAAGGTCGCGAAGCACGTCATAAACGCCGATTGTCGCTCCGCCAGGATATCCGAAGAGCACCTCGACCTTCTCCTCGATGAGCGCACGCGCGAAAATCTCGGCTCCCGTCATCACCGTGCCGGACTTTGATCCCCCCTCCTTGTCTGACTCCCGTGTCATAAATGCTCCTCTCTTGGCATGACATAAGAACCGAAAATGGCGTATTCCGAGTTCCTAATCCTCACAAATCCGTCACAGCCCCCAGGCTGCTGCTCGATACCGTCCTGGCGTACTTCGCAAGCACGCCGCGCTGCGGCGGAAGAGAAGGTTTCCAGGAAACGCGCCGCTTATCAAGTTCGGCATCCGAAACATGCAGTTTGAGCTGCATCGTTTCGGCGTCAATCGTAATCATGTCCTGTTCCCGTACGAGTGCAATCGTCCCTCCGACGGCCGCCTCCGGAGCGACATGGCCCACCACCATGCCGTACGTCCCCCCCGAGAAGCGACCGTCAGTGATCAGTCCGACCGAATCCCCCAGGCCGGCGCCGATCAGGGCGGAGGTCGGTGCAAGCATTTCGCGCATGCCCGGGCCGCCCTTTGGGCCTTCATAGCGTATCACGATGATGTCCCCCGCACGGATCAGACCGACGAGAATTGCTTCGAGACAGGTCTCTTCGGAGTCAAACACGCGCGCCGGACCGGTGATTTTCGCCTTCTTTACCCCCGTGATTTTCGCAACCGCACCTTCTGGCGCGAGATTGCCGCGCAATATCACCAGGTGACCGTGCGCATACACCGGTGTATTCCACGGACGGATGACCTCCTGCCCGTCTGGCGGGGACGACGGGACCGGGGCCAGCACATCTGCGACAGTCTGACCTGTAATGGTCATGGCATCTCCATGCAGCAGACCGTGGTCAAGGAGCATTCGCATCACCTGGGGAACGCCGCCGGCTCTGTGAAACTCCGTTGTTACGTGTTTGCCTGAAGGCTTGAGGTCACACAGTACCGGGACACGCTTGCGAATGGGCTCGAAGTCATCCACCGCGAGCGGCACTCCGGCTGCGTGCGCAATTGCGAGCAGGTGGAGTACGGCGTTTGTCGATCCGCCGACGGCCATCGTCACAGAAATCGCATTCTCGAAGGCTTTACGGGTGAGGATAGCCCGGGGAAGGATTTGATTCTTGATAGCTCCCACAAGCACGTCGGCAGACGCAGCGCTGCTTCCAGTCTTTTCGGCATCCTCCGCCGCCATAGTCGAAGAGTATGGAAGCGACATGCCCATCGCCTCGATAGCAGATGACATCGTGTTGGCCGTATACATGCCGCCGCATGAGCCGGCACCGGGGCAAGCATGACGTTCGACTTCCTTAAGCTCGTGCTCGCCTATCCTGTGGGCGCTGAACTCGCCGACCGCTTCGAAGGCACTCACAATAGTGAGGTCGCGGCCGTTGTAGTGCCCGGGTTTGATGGTCCCGCCATAGACAAATATTGCGGGGATGTTGAGGCGTGCGAATGCAATCAGTGCGCCGGGCATGTTCTTGTCACATCCCCCGATGGCCAGAATGCCATCCATGCTCTGTGCACTACAGACCGCTTCGATGGAGTCCGCGATGATCTCCCGGGAGACCAGGCTGTACTTCATCCCCTGCGTCCCCATGGATATGCCGTCGCTGACGGTGATTGTGCCAAAGACCTGGGGCATCGCCCCCGCTGCCCTCAGGGCAGCCATTGCCGCGTCCGCAAGACCGTCCAAACCTACGTTGCAGGGGGTGAGATTGCTGTGGGCGTTGGCAACTCCCACGATTGGCTTGGCAAAATCGGGGTCACCGAATCCCACGGCGCGCAGCATTGCGCGGTTGGGTGTGCGCTGAATACCCTCGGTGACGGTCCGGCTGCGTCGGTTCCACGTAAACGATTCCGGCATTGGGTTCATCCTCACTCAGACACGTGAAACAGCAATCTCGGCCTGCCAGAGGCGAACCTTGCTTACCGGTAAATCAGATGAAGTGCTTTTTGGTGTGCTTGGTTAACCTCTAGCGTCCGGGTTAGTTAAGTAGCCCCAGAAGCAGGAGGTTAAGGATAAGGAGGAGAATAGTCAACCAGGAGACAGAAATACCTGAGACTGCAGCGGGAGTCTGTACGATATTGGTGCTGCCGGTATGGTGGATGTTTCCCATTGGATTTACAGGTGTATTCTGAATATAGGAAATCGGGGATGAGTGTCAAGTGAAAAAAGCATGCGGCACCATTCGAACTTTTTGGTTATCTTCGGATACACGAATCCACGTGGAAGAAGGATCCTGCCATGAACGCACGACAAATGATCGCTCTGCCTGTCTTGTTTACTCTCTTCTGTACGCAACCATTTCCGGCGCTCGGCCAACCCGAGACTCCCGCACAGCATGATGCTCGCATGCAGTGGTGGCGTGAGGCACGATTCGGGCTCTTTGTCCATTGGGGGCTGTATGCCATTCCTGCGGGAACCTGGGGGGAGGAGACAAGCCACGGCGAGTGGATCCGCACGACCGCCCACATCCCTCTGGCGAAATATGAGGAATTCGTAGGCCGGTTCAACCCGACCCGGTTCGACCCGGGAACGTGGGTACGTGCCGCCAAAGAAGCAGGAATGAAGTATATCGTTATCACAACAAAACACCACGACGGCTTCTGTCTGTTCGATTCGAAGCAAACAGACTACGACGTCATGTCCACTCCGTTTCGTCGCGACATCATGAAATCTCTTGCCGAGGAATGCCGGCGTCAGGGGATGAAGATGTGCTGGTACTACTCCATCATGGACTGGCATCACCCTGACTATCTTCCGAGAAGGGAGTGGGAAAAGGATCGGTCGGCGGAGGGCGCAGACTCCGCGCGTTATCTCCGCTACATGCGAGAACAATTGAAGGAGCTTGTGACCAACTACGGAGACATCGGCGTGCTCTGGTTTGATGGCGAGTGGGAGAACACCTGGAACCAGAAACTGGGGCGTGAGCTTTATGATTATGTGCGTTCACTGCAGACTTCCATCATCATCAATAACCGCGTGGGCGCAGGACGTTCAGGGATGCAGGGTTTCTCCCAGGGCGAAGAGTTTGCTGGTGATTTCGGGACACCGGAGCAACAAGTCCCCGCAACGGGTTTCCCCGGCGTTGACTGGGAAAGCTGCATGACCATGAACGACCACTGGGGATACAACCGCCACGACGACAATTGGAAATCCTCGAGCGATCTGGTGCGGATGCTTGCCGACATTGCCTCGAAGGGTGGGAATTTTCTGCTGAACATCGGACCGACGGCGGACGGTGAGTTCCCGCGCCCGAGCATTGAACGGTTGCATGCCATCGGAAAATGGATGAAGGTGAACAGTGAGGCGATATATGGCACGCAGGCGAGTCCGTTCAAGTCTCTTGCCTGGGGGCGGTGCACGCAGAAGAAGGTCAATGGCGGAACGCGCCTTTATCTCCACGTGTTTGACTGGCCGAAGGACCGCCGATTGGTTGTGCCGGGCATCCTGAACGACGCGCGGAAGGCGTACCTTCTTGCGGATTCCCGTCGACATCCCCTGAGGGTGAACCGCCGTGATGACGCGCTGGTGATTGGACTTCCCTCCGCGCCGCCTGATCCCGTCAACTCCATAATAGTACTCGAGATTCCCGGTCGGCCGGACGTCGTCGATCCACCGGACATCGGATCCGAGTTTCCGATCTTTGTCGATAGTGCGAATGTTACGATTAGCTCGAAGAGTAAGAGTGCGGATGTCAGGTATACCACCGATGGTTCTGTGCCGACGATGCAATCACCACTCGTGAGCGGACCAGTCATACTCCACTCCTCAGCGATTGTGAGTGCCCGTTGTTTCGTGAACGGCCGTCCCGTCAGCGACACATCACGGATGGAACTCAAGAGAGTGGAGCCACGGCAGTCGTTGTCCCTGTCAGACCGCGAAGCTGGTGTGCGTTTCAGTTGGTTTCAGGGCAAGTGGGATCAACTGCCTGATTTCGCATCCCTCACTGCAGCCAACCACGGAATAGCCGCGTCATTTTTTCTCCCGCCGACCATGGAGGGGGAGGACTATGGTTTGGAGTTCACAGGGTACGTACGTGTTCCCGCGACGGGTGTATACCGGTTCATTACCGAGTCGGACGATGGTAGCAGGTTGTACATCGGCGGGTCTATGATTGTAGACAACGACGGGCAGCACGGGATGCAGGAGGCATCGGGCGTGATCGCGCTTTCGGAGGGATATCACCCGATCCAGGTGGTCTTCTTTCAAAGATCAGGTGGACAGGGGCTGAGAGTTTCCTGGGAAAGCCGTGGGGTCAAGAAGGGCCCGATTCCGGCGGAGGCGCTTTTTCAATAAGGTTTCGAAAAATCATCATTCTCTTGATTCTTCTGTGCCTTCTCCTTATCTTTAGACTTGTCGACTATAAGCTGTAATACCTTTCTTTATCAATAGTTCCGGGGTAGTAGCTCAGTTTGGTTAGAGCGCCTGCCTGTCACGCAGGAGGCCGCGAGTTCGAGTCTCGTCTACCCCGCAAAAAAAGCCCGCATTTGCGGGCTTTTGCTGTTTCAAGACCTTCCTTAACCACAACTGGTTGCCCAAGTGGTTGCCCACCGACCTCATTGTGAAGGAGGTCATGATGTATCTCTCTCGCCGCTCGAAAGGTGTGTACTATCTATGGTACGAAGACGACCTTGGTCGGAAGCACAAGGTCTCCTCTGAACCTGAGTCTTGCCAGTCAGCAGAAAATTGTCCAGCGCCTCTCTTCTCACTGTCCTGAAAAACCGTTTGTCGTATATGTTGAAATGAACCTGCTGCTTCCTGACTCTCCGCAGCAGGATGTCGTTTTCCTTCTTGAGCAGCGCGTTTTCAGAGAGGATAATCCATCTTGACCGGAAGGCATGGAAAAAGATACGGATCAACTTGCCGAGGAAGGTTATCATGTCTACTCTAAAAGTGGGATATGCTTTCCAGAGCAAAATATCGGCACTTCAAACGTCAGATGGAATAAGTCCCCCCGACGAGG
>DAINBR010000147.1:0-8117 GCA_036732865.1 Bacteroidota bacterium
TCTGGCCCGACGACAGCCTGCCGGTCGGCCGGTCGAGGATTTCGCCCAGATCGAAGCCGATCCTTTCCAGTTCAACATCTCGCGCTACGAAAGCTACTTCGACGAGCGGCGGCCTTTCTTCACCGCCGGCAAGGAAGTGTTCATGGCTGCCGGACGGGACAACAACACGGGTTTTTACACGCCTCTGGAGCTGTTCTATTCGCGCAGGATCGGAAAGGTGCTCGATGACGGCACACTCGTTCCCCTGCAGGTCGGCGCAAAGGCACACGGCCGCCTGGGATCCTGGGAGTACGGAACATTCGTTGCCCGGACCGGCAGCGTGGAGTACACCGACGATGACGACATCCGGCAGACGGAGCCGGCCGCGATATTCAGCTCGGCCCGTCTCAAGAAACGCATTCTGGAGAACTCGGCAGTCGGCCTCCTCTTCGTCGGAAAACAAACACCCGGTCACCTGGAAGGAGTCCTGGATATTGACGGCGCCTTTCGAGGTTCTGATTGGCAGCTGGCGTATCAAATAGCGCGTTCAATCAAAGACGGGGAAGGGGATTTCGGTGGTTCCGCCGGCTTCGTCAAGTTCGGCAAATCCTGGGCAGTGCTCATCCGCGGACGGGCAATCGGCAACTCCTTCGACGTTGACAACGTGGGGTACGTCCCCTGGCAGGGAACTGTGCTCCTTGATGCCATCACCGGGCCCCGCTGGTTCTTCGATACCGGTGCACTCAGCCAGATATTCTTCTACGGCGGTATCGGTGTGAGGTACGAGGAGGCGGATCTCTACACGGACCGGCTGGCTGCACTCGGCTTGAACATGCAATTCAGAGACAACTGGGGCTACGAAGTCACGATTATCGGAGGGCGGGCCAAGGATGAAGGCGAAGAATACGACTCAAAGGAAATCGACATCAGCACCTGGTTTCATACCTCACCACGCTGGAACGGCAATTTCTGGGGTGGATATTTGCGCGGGTACAACTTCGATCGGGAGTATGTGGCATCCTACTACTGGCTGGGCAGCAATGTGGAATGGAAGGCGTCGAACGCCATCGAGCTCGGGACGTCGTTTAACGCGTATGTTGAAGGGAATCCCAGGGGCGAAGTGGAAGACATCACGTACAATGCCCGTCCGTATGTGTCCGTCACTCCTGTCAACAATCTGAACCTCCGCATGTATTTCGACAATGTGTTCGTGAAATCAACGGATCGTCTTGAACAGGTGATCGTGGGGTTCCTCTTTTCCTACAATTTCCTGCCAAAAAGCTGGATCTATCTCGCGTTGAATGAAGTGCGGGAACGAAAAGAGGAGTACTCTGCAGGCGGTGAACTGCTGCCCGTGAGAATGCGCACAACGGAGCGGGCGGGCGTGTTTAAGGTGAAGTACTTGTACTACTTCTGACAACCCTTTTCACCACCACAATGGTCTTGTCGTCATGATTTTTTCCGCGGGCGCCATACAGCTGCACTCTTTCCACAATTGCATGTGCAATCTCCTCGGCACTGCGGCTGTGCAATGCCACAAGATCCTCAGCCAGCCGCTTTTCTGAATACTGATTCTCTTCAGCGTCCATTGCCTCCATCAGGCCATCCGTATACAACAGCAGGATATCCCCTTTGCCGAGGACGGCACTCTCGCGGCGAAACGATTGTTCCGGAAACGGTCCGATAATCGTGCCGGTCGATTCGAGCACTTCAGTTTCGCGTGTGTCGGCGTGAAAGATAATCGGCCGCGGATGGCCGGCGTTGACGTAGAGGCAAATGCCCTTCGCGTCATTGGTAAACTCGGCGATCACGAGGGTGAAGAACCTCTCGGACGGGAACATTCTGTGCGTCAACAAGTTGATCCGGTGAACAAGTGAGATCAGTTTGGTCTGAAAGCCGATTCCCATGCGGATGGCGCCCGATATATAGAATGCCTGCACCGCCGAAACCATCCCTTTGCTCGCCGCGTCGCCGATGGCAATCGAAAGCCGGTCTTTGTCATCGCTGATGATGTAATCGAAGAAATCGCCGCCCACGATCTTGTCGGGAACGGAAAGACCGTATATCTCGTAATGATGGAACCGCAGCGCACCGTCGGGGAGGATGCTTTGCTGGATCTCGCGGGCCTTGTCGAGGGCTTTCTTGTATTGAGTGCCCTGTCGTTCATTGCGCAGGCTCGTCAACATGTTCGACACAACGATGCTGATGATGTCGAGCGTCGGAGCGATCTGATCTTTGTTGAGCGTTGTGTTAAACGAGAGAATATACTGGTAGAACGGGATGTTGCGGACCTTCACGACGTCGCCCACGCCGGTGGCGGAATAACGTAAGATTCCCCGGCGCCGGAGGTACCGGTCGGTTTCGCGGAGTACCATCGTGCGTTGTTTCGGCAGGCGTTTGAACATCGCATAGCGGTCGGCACGGATGCGATAGTGCGCGCGTATTTTGTGTATGGAACCCACCTGAGCGACGAGCTCATACGCAACGGCGGCTGTCCGGAGACGCCACACACGGCCGCCTGTAATTTCAATTCCTGCATGCTCCACGATCTGCTGAACGACATGCGTCAACAGATCTGTGCCGGTGTCAAACTTCTTCGAATAGAACCCCGAAAGCGTTTTGCGGAGTTGACGCTGATTCATCATAGTGAATACCCGGAAAGTGAATAGAACTGTGCCGAACTATGCGCAGAACGGCAAAGAACGGGCGAATGCAACCCCGCCGCATTCCGGCCGTATGATCAATTGGAGGTACACCGTGATGAAATTCCTGCTCTGGTTGCTGCTGCTGGTGTTCTGCTGGCCGCTTGCGCTCCTGGCGCTCGTGCTCTACCCGATCGTCTGGCTGATCTCCATTCCATTCCGGATTGTCGGAATTACATTTGAGGCGCTCTTTGCATTCCTGAAAACCCTGCTCTTTCTCCCCTCACGTGTCCTTAGTGGAAAAGAGCGGGCCGTCCCAGGCCGTTAGGTCTTCCGGTAACCCCTTTTGTGCTGCGCCGTCAGACGCTTTGCGCGCTGCTTCTCTTTCAGTGAGGCAGTCTTGTCGAGTAAGCGCTCCTGATAGGCAATTTCTTTCTGAAGCTTCTGAAAGCTCGCGTACCGTGCGGTATCAAGCAAGCCCTTCTCAAGAGCTGCGCGGACAGCACACCCCGGCTCTGCCACATGTTTGCAGTCACGAAACCTGCAGGCTTCCGCCAGTGCGACGATATCATCAAATGCTTCCTGGATCCCTTCCTCGCCGCCCCAGAGTTGCAGTTCCCGCATGCCCGGCGAATCGATAAGCAGACCGCCGCCGGGCAGGATCACAAGTTCACGATGACTTGTGATGTGCCGGCCCTTCCTGTCTGTGGCGCGCACTTCCCCCGTCTCTAATCTGTTCTGTCCCAGGAGTTGATTGGCGATAGTCGACTTCCCGACGCCCGAAGGTCCCAGGAGCGCGCCGGTCGAACCGGACGGCAAGAACTCGAGGAGGTTCTCCATGCCCTCGTTGCGTATGGCGGCGGTCACCACGACCGGAGTACCTTGTGCAATCGTTGCCAGATTATGCGCCGCAATATGGGCGTCCGTGACGAGATCCGCTTTGTTGAGCACAATGACCGCTCGGGCGCCGCTTTCGGCGGCCAGAACAAGGTATCTCTCGATGCGTCGCGGATTGACACCCGCATCAAGTCCATTCACGATGAATGCGGTGTCAATGTTGGCGGCGATGACCTGCTCGACCGTGCGGACTCCTATCGCCTTCCGTGCAAAGCGCGTGAGGCGCGGGAGTATGCCCACAATCGTCACCATTTCCTCACCCGGCCGCTCGCGTACGACAACCCAGTCGCCCACTACCGGATAGTCCTGAGTGCCGTGTGCTTCGTAGTGAATCCTGCCCGCGATCTCGCCGGGCCGTTCCCCCATGGCGGTGTACAGGATGTACCGGTGCTTCTGTTGGATGGCGACGCGGGCGGGCAGTACCCCCTCCTGGGGCAGCGCGGCAAACCGCTCTGCAAAATAGTTATTCCACCCCAGTGACAGCAGGTTGATCATTGCCTGTCCGGTTCGGGGTCCTGTGTTTCCAGCCGCTTTCTGATTCGTTCAATGCTCTTGGTTGCGGTCTCGGCGGATGGATTGGCCCGGCCGGCGGCCACGGCCTCGAGGACCGGCACCGCCCGGGCTGATCCGAGATCCCCGAGTATGCGCACGGCAGCTGTCCGGAGACTCGTGTTCCTGTCCTGCGTCAGAGGATAGAGTATGGTGTCGGGCACGGTCCCGCTTCTGACGAACCGCTGGAGAACCCAGAGCGCAGTAGACCGCAATTGCGGTGGCGTACCGTACTCGAGGCATGCTGTTGCGGCGGCGATGCCCGAAAGCGAATCGGCGTGTGCAAGCGCATCCAGTGCCGCCGTTGCTATGATTTCCTGATGTGACGGCATTGCGAAATGGGTGGCAAGTATCTCACGGCAGCCGTGCGGATCAGCCCTGGCAAGCGAGCGCAATGCATGGGCAACCACTGTATAGCTGGAATCCTGCAGCGCGGCGACAAGAGTCTTACGGGTAATTGTGTCCGCTGAGTCGGTGAGGAGCGCAACTGCCGCGGAGCGAACACGTGGCTTGGCGTCGCGGGCTGCGGCAACCAGGGCAAGCTTGACAGCCGCCCAGGACGTATCATGCGGATCGGCGATCATGCCGAGCATGTTGACCGCCTCGCGCCGGACGGCCCAGAAAGGATCGTGCAAAACGCGATCGACCAGCGCCGGGATGTACCGTTCGCCGCGGGGCGACAGGCCCATCTGCTTCACCGCACGCAACCTGTCGATGGGATGGCCCGCCTCGATAGCCTGTTGCTTCCATTCCTCGTCAGGTTTTTCGACTTGCGACTCCTTGAGCAGCCAGTTTCCCTTATCGAAAATCACCCTTCGTGGTTTTTCTGGGGCTGGAAGGACGAAAACAGTATCTGCGTTTGTGATTTCCACGCGGTGCACAAGGCTGCACGACCCGGCGGTGATTTCGACATCCACTGGCGTGCGGAAGATCCCCGTGAGACTGTCCAGCTTCTGTGTCTGTGCGACATGCAGGCGGACGCATTGCGCGGAATCATCCCACGCAGAGGTGACCGAGAACACCGGGTACCCGGCGTTGTACACCCATTGGTCGAAGAACCAGTAGAGGTTCTGGCCTGTGGCTTCTTCGATGGCGACCTTCAAATCATTCGTTTCCACGACGCCGTACTGATGCTTCGTGACGTAATGTGTGAGTGAGCGGAAAAAGAGCGAGTCGCCGAGGACGAAGCGAAGCATATGCAATACCGAGGCGCCGCGGGGATACAGGTTTGTGCTGTACGAGCCGGCGCTGACAATCGGCTTGCGCCCGGAGGTCTTGTCGCTGTTGATGCCGGCCAGCTGGGCCTCGTACATGATATAGTCGAATTCTTCCCGGCCCAGCCGGTATTCCTGATACAGCTGGTCGAAGTAGCTGGCGAAGCTCTCGTTCAGCCAGAGATGCCGCCAGTCTTTGCACGTCACAAGGTCACCCCACCATTGATGCGCAAGTTCGTGCGCAATCAGACTTACGGGGGAATGATCGACACGCTGCCGCACGTCGAAGACAGTAGCGTGATCGAGCAGACTGCACGCGCTGGTATTCTCCATGCCGCCGACGGTAAAGTCGCGGATGAGCACCTGGGCGTACTTCTCCCAGGGGTATGGATAGCCGATCGTCGTGCTGAAAAAACGCATCACGTCAGGCGTTGATTGAAAGCAAATTCGCGCATCCTCCACTTGATGCGGGTACACATAGTACTGCAAGGGCACTGTTCCGGCGGAATCCCTGAGAACCTCGTATTCACCGATTGCGAGCATGACCAGATAGGAAGCATGGGGCTTCGAGAGCTTCCAGTGAAATGTTCTGGTTCCGTTCTTCCGGTTGTCTGCGATGTTCACGAGTCGGCCGTTGGAAAGAACGGTATACGGGGAACGGACCGTGGCAAGGACTTCGGTGGTGGCGCGTTCGTTGGGAAAGTCGTAGCACGGAAACCAGAAGTGGTTGTCCATATCCTCTCCCTGTGTCCAGATCTGCCAGGGAGTGGAGGGATACGCGGAGTCGGGCTGGATGAAGAAGAGACCGCGGCGTGGCGTACAGGAGTACTCGGTGACAACGGTGACGGTGTCGCGGTAGGAATAGACGCGGTCGAGCGTGATGTCCAGGGTCTTGTCACCCATGCTGTAGACAAGTGGTGTCCCGTTGCGCAGGGTAACTTTCCGGACGGACATCTCTTCCGCATCAAAGCGTACGTCTCGCAAAGCCGGCAGAAACGGTACCAGCGTGGTGCTCACCTTGCCGATGACCATGTGCCGGGCTTCGTCGAACGAGACTTCGATCCTGTAATGGAGAACATCGTATGAACGGCTGCGCGCCTCTCCGGTGTCGCGGACGGGGAACAGCTCCTGGGCATGGAGGGTGTATGCGCAGAAGCCTGCAAGCAGCAAACAGGAGAATCGTCCCATGGTCAGAATCCAGACGGGATATGCAACGTGAGTGCCCTGGTTAATGTTCTGGATGGCTGCCGTACATTCAAGCGTGCTTTCCAATGAGAGAGCGCAAGCGCTCCATATTCTCGCGGTCCTCGTGCATATCGTCGCTCTTCTCCGTTTCCAGGATCAGAGGGATGCCGGCAAGGCGCGGCTCATTCATGAGAATTCTGAATCCCTCCAGACCGATGCGCCCGAGGCCGATGTGCTCGTGCCTGTCTACGCGCGATCCCATATCCTTCTTCGAATCGTTGACATGAATAACCTTGAGGCGGTCAAGACCGAGTTCCCTGTCAAAATCTTCAATCAGGGATTCCCACCCCGGAACCGTCCGGATATCGTATCCGGCGGCAAAGACGTGGCACGTGTCCAGACAAATCGCGATTCTCCCGGGTTCTGCGGTGCCATCAATGATCCGCCGCAGCTGGGTGAAGGTCGATCCGAGCGATGTGCCCTGGCCGGCCGTGGTCTCAAGCAGCGTCAAAGTGTGGAAACCGGATGTGCGCGCATGAATATCGTTCAGCGATCCGGCGATGCACTGCAGACCCGCGGTTTCTCCGGCGCCGAGGTGAGCGCCGGGGTGAACGACCAGTCCCATGATGTCAAGGGCTTCACAACGCCGGAGCTCATCTTCGAATGCGTCACATGACTGCTTCAGCGTTTCCGGTCGCACTGCACAAAGATTGATGAGATACGCCGCATGTGCGACGACAGGGGAAACAGTTGCACCCGCACATGCAGTTTTGTAGCTTTCAATGTCGCTGCTGCCCAGGGGTTTAGCCTTCCACTGACTGGCATTCTTGACGAACACCTGCATGGTCGTGCAGCCGATCTGCGTCGCACGATCGAAGGCGGTGTGAATCCCCCCGGCAACAGACACATGTGTGCCAAGCAATAGCGGCGGAGTCATGTCTCCAAGATACGAAGAGTGCGAATAATGTCCCAATCGCGATTGGTCATCGGGCTGATGTCCGGCACGTCGCTGGACGGTATTGATGCGGTTCTCCTGAGGGTGAAGGGATCAGGTCTCCGTACAAACTTCCGCCAGCTGATGTATGTTGAGCTGCCATTCCCGGAGGGCGTTCGCGCGCTTGTGCTCAGGAACTCCGTTCCGGAAACTAGCCGGGTCGATGAAATAACAAGGCTGAATGTACTTTTTGGCCAGCTTTATGCCGATGCGGCGACCGTTCTGGCAAAAAAAGCCCGCGTTGCTTTAAGAGAAGTATCCCTCATCGGATCACATGGCCAGACCTTACATCACCTTCCGCATCCCGTGAGAATGTTCGGAAAAACTGTCCGGGCGACATTTCAGATAGGTGATCCATCGGTAATAGCGACGCTGACGGGAATTCCTACAGTGGGAAATTTCCGGAACGCGGATATGGCGGTGGGGGGACAAGGGGCGCCGCTCGTGCCCTACTTCGACTGGTTGGTGTTCCGGTCGCGGAGCAAAGGCCGGTTGCTGTTGAATATCGGCGGCATCGGCAATATCACGCTCCTGCCGCGGGGATGCACGTCCGCTGAAGTCGTCGCCTTTGATACCGGCCCCGGAAATATGCTGGTGGATGCGCTCATGCAACGGTTTTACAAACGGAGATATGACGCCGATGGGGCTGTCGCTGCA
>DAINBR010000148.1:0-2096 GCA_036732865.1 Bacteroidota bacterium
GGCTACCATGTCAGCTCTGGAAGTAGGGGATGTGCTTTCCAGAGTGAAATATCGAGGATCTAGAGGACAGATGGGATTTGTCCCCCCCATGGGGGACAATTAGGGGACAATCGTGTTCCCACAAAAAAAATCCCCTCTAGAATCAAGGGGATTTTGCTCCGCGAGCAGGACTCGAACCTGCAACCCTGCGGTTACGGTAGTTCCACAGTTTTCACTGCGGTCCGGACTATCTCATCATCCTTCGATTTGACCTGTTTGCAGGTCCCTCTCAGGATGTCGGGCGCTTGTGGGGCTTATTGGTGAGATCCTCATCCCCTAGTCTCTGCACGTTCCTCGCTACCAAATCCTCTCTTCGCGAGGCTTCGCTCAGGGTTGCCATACCCTTTCGTGCGGGCTTAGGGTTCCCTGAATTCACCCGATTTTTCAATCCCAATTGCTCGGGAAAGCTGCTATTCCCGCGTGAACCATTAATCCGAGAATCATGGCTCACACAGAGCTCACAGCCGCATGCTCTACCATTGAGCTATCGCGGAAAACATTTCAATATAGGCATCCCTGGAGAAAATGTCAACAACGCGTATCAATGGCCAACCCTCAAGAATTGACCTCGAGTACTCTTTTCGAACCTGACCGGAGCTCCAAGAGCCCTGCGAGCAACACGACAATCGCAAGTATGTATGGCACGACTGGATTGACCTCGAAGAGCATTCCTGCAACCACCGGAGAAACCGCCATACTGGCCGCCATGATGGATGTCAGAATACCGATCGTCTCTCCCCGCCGCAAGGGACCTGCGCTCCCGGCCACCTGACTCGTAACCACCACCCGTAGAACCGCCTGCCCTGTTCCGAGTCCGAGCAGCCCCACGTAGAAGAGCGGAAGCATTTCCGTAGTTATGCAGAGAAGTCCTACCACGAGGATCATCAACATGATCACCTGCAACCTTGCCTCATCAAACCTCTTCAGCCAGAAACGTTCCAGGAGGAATATTTGATTTACGACGACAACTACACCCACCACCGAAAATGCCATCCCCGCTCCAAAAGAGCTGAACCCGAAGACGTCTTTCACGAAGAGTGCAAAGACGGACTGCCCGATTACGAATGCAACGGCAAATGTCGTCCAGGTGACGTAGAGCGGACGCAATGGTTTGTCACGCCACGCTCGCATCAACGGCGACAACGGGTGATAGCTGATCACCTTCTCCGTCGAACGATTGCGATTTGATTCCGGCAAGAAAAGTATTGCACTCACCGCATTCAACGATGCCAGGATGCCTGCAATCCAGAACGGAAAAACGTGCGAGACGTTGCTGAGCAAGCCGCCCAGGATTGGCCCCAGAAGAAACCCGACCCCGAAGATGGCGCTCAGAATCCCAAGGTTCCTTGTCCTTTCCTTTTCGTCCCTTGCAATGTCAACCATGTATCCCTGGGCACTCGTAAAGTTGCCCGCCGCCGCACCATCGATAATGCGTCCCAGGAAGAGCATCCAGACCGATTTCGCGCTGGCAAAAACAAACCAGCCTATCGCTGTGCTGATGATGCTCAAAATGATCACCGGGCGGCGGCCGATGCGATCAGAAAGCGCTCCGAGGAGTGGTGCGCTTATGAATGAAAAGACAGAGAAGGACGCAAAGAGCAGCGTGACCACAGTGGGAGAGACCCCGAATTCCGTCGCGTAGAACGGCAGGATCGGAATGACGATCCCGAACCCGACAACGTCGACCAGAACGGTGAAGAATACGATGTACGTTTCGCGCCGCATCAGGAGTCACTTCCCTCCCCTGCGACGGTGCAACTGTACTGCAACCTGGCTCAGCGACACATCCTCAAGCTCCATCATGACCAATGCGTGGTACAGCAGGTCCGCTACCTCCCACGCAATCTCGTCCTTACTGTGGTTCTTCGCTGCTATGATGACCTCCCCTGCCTCCTCGCCGACCTTTTTCAGGATCCTGTCGATCCCACCGTCAAGCATCTTCACGGTATACGATCCTTCCGGACGGTTCACCCTCCGACTGCGGATCACGCGGGCCACTTCCCCAAGGATCTCGCCAAGGGTGCCCCTATCCGTTTCCTCAACCATCGACTTCTTTG
>DAINBR010000148.1:2106-8021 GCA_036732865.1 Bacteroidota bacterium
CCGGTGTGGCATGCCACCCCCGTCTGACGCACCCGTATAAGGAGCGCATCTCCATCACAGTCTTGCCGGATCGCAACTACGGACTGCGTGTTTCCAGAGGTCTCCCCCTTGTGCCAGAGTCGTTGCCTGCTTCTGCTCCAAAAATACGTCTCGCCCGTTTCCAGTGTCCGCTTCAGGCTCTCGGCGTTCATGTATGCAAGAGCGAGCACCTCCCCGCTCTCTACATCTTGTACAATCGCGGGAATCAGACCCCGTTCGTCAAATCGCAGCTGGTCGTGATTCATCGTACCGGTACTCCCTTCTTTCTCAGGTAGTCTTTGAGCTGTCCGATGCTCATCTCACGTGAATGAAAAAGCGAGGCTGCCAGTACTGCACTAGCACCGCCGGCGGTCAGGGCCTCGGCGAAATGCGCCAGTACCCCTGCGCCTCCCGAGGCGATCACCGGGATGGAGACCACCGAGCTCACCGCCCGCAGCAAGTCAATGTCATACCCCACCTGCGTGCCGTCACGATCCATGCTCGTCAGAAGTATTTCGCCTGCACCCCGCTGCTCGACTTCCCTTGCCCACAGAAGTGCATCCCGACCCGTCGCCTTGCGACCGCCGTAGATGAACACCTCCCACCCTTCTCCCTCCCGCTTCCGACGTGCATCGATCGCCGCAACGACACACTGTGTTCCAAACCGCTCTGCGGCCTCCGTCAGCACCGCCGGCCGTTGGACCGCAGCCGTATTCAGGCTGACCCTGTCGGCCCCTGCATTCAGCATGTTGCGGACATCGTCCGCAGTGCGAACGCCACCACCCACGGTCAATGGAATGAAAATGTTGTCGGCAACGGATTCGATGACGTGGATCATTGTTTTGCGTTCTTCATGCGAAGCGGTGATGTCGAGAATGACCAGTTCGTCCGCGCCTTCATCGTTGTAAAACCGGGCATGGACAGCCGGATCGCCCATCTCACGGAGGTCAACGAAGTTCACACCTTTGACGACCATGCCGTCACGAACGTCAAGACAGGGAAGGATGCGTTTACGTAACATTGGTGGTGAGGTCCGTGATGTGAAGTCTGGTTGCCTTGCGGCTCGGGTTCAGGATTCAGGGTTCAGGGACGCGATCAGCGAGCGGAGGTCGATCGTTCCTTCATACAGCGCGCGGCCGATAATGACTCCCGTAATATTTGACTGGTTCAGACCAATGATATTCGAGACATCTGCCACACACGAGATGCCGCCGGATGCTATGACATCCATGGCAACTGTGCCCAAAGCTTTAAGCGTCTTGAGATCAGGGCCGCTCATCATGCCGTCACGGGCGACATCCGTTTGCAAAACCTCCCGCACACCAAGAATCTCTAGTCGCCTGGCAACGTCCATCACGTCCATATCGGTCACGTTCGTCCACCCATGGGTTGTCACCATCCCCTCCACCGTATCCAGCGCAATTATGCAACGCTCGGGTCCGGTCTCCTCAAGAATTCCGGGTACGGCAGTGAAATCCTGCAGTGCAAACGTGCCAAGCACCACTTTTGATGCGCCGGCGTCAAAGGCCTCTCGGATCGCCTCAATCGAGCGCAACCCACCGCCGAACTGCACAGACACACCCGTCTTCTCCACGATCCCTCGAAGTATATCGAGATTCCCGGATGAGCGCCCGAATGCCCCATCGAGATTCACGATGTGAAGCCGGCGCGCCCCCTCTTCGACCCAGCGTGACGCTACGGCGATGGGATCCGATGAATACTCCGTGACGGCGTCGTCTCTCCCCTGGCGGAGCCTGACGCACTTACTCCTTTTCAGATCGATGGCGGGTATTATTTCCATGGGTGACTACGGCACGCGACTCGGAAGAGTGCGCGCGGTTTCTCATTTGCCGCAGAAGGACTTCAACAAATGAAGGCCTGCATTCTGCGACTTTTCGGGATGAAACTGAACGCCGTACACGTCTTCCTTTTGCACCGCAGCCGAGAAGGTAATCCCGTATTGGGTCGTGGCTACAGTCCACTCACTTCCGGGAGCGTAAAATGAGTGCACGAAGTAGAAGACCCCCGCGCCGTCTGGAAACAACCGCGATGGTTTTGTAGGGACGACATCGTTCCATCCAATTTGGGGCACATGGAGTCCTTGCATAAACCGTTTCACCGTTCCCTTAAAAATCCCCAATCCCTCTGCGCCGGGCGATTCCTCGCTTTCCTCGAACAGCAACTGCATCCCCAGGCAAATCCCCAGGAGGGGACGCGCCTGCGCTGCGTACTGCATCAGCGGTTTGCGGAGGCCAAGGTCATCGATACGCCTGACCGCTTCGCCAAATGCGCCGACCCCGGGGAGCACCAGAGTCCCCGCGTCCTCAATTGCAGCCGCAGAGGGCGTAATCAGCACTTCCTCACCCAGCGATTCGAAGGCCCGCCGGACATTCCTGAGGTTGCCCATGCCATAGTCAACGACGGTGATCATAGCACACCTTTCGTCGAAGGTATCCCCTCCCCGCCGGTCATGCGCACCGCTTCTCTCAATGCCCGGCCGAATGACTTAAACACTGCTTCCAACTGGTGATGAGCGTTGGAGCCGTACAGAAGCGCGACATGCAGATTCATTTTGGCCTCGTTCGCCACCGCCTGAAAGAATTCCCGGGTCATCTCCGTCGGAAAGCCGTTGATCATCTCACGCGAGAATGTGGCAAGAAACGCCAGATGCGGCCGCCCGCTGAGATCGATCACCGTGCGCGCAAGGGCATCATCCATGGTGACAAAACCTGCACCGAAGCGCTCGATGCCCCGTTTCTCGCCCAGGGCCTCATTGAGCGCGCGTCCGAAAGCCAATCCCACGTCTTCGATGAGGTGATGTTCGTCGACGTGGAGATCACCATCTGCTGCTATCGTCAAGTCCACACGGCCGTGTTTGCCAATATGCGTGATCATATGATCGAAAAAACCCAATCCCGTGGCGATGGAGGTTGTGCCGGATCCATCCAAATCCAACGAGAGGCTGATGCGCGTTTCGGCTGTGGTGCGCTGTACACTGGCGGAGCGGCTCATAATGCCTCCCGGATCGCCTGTAAGAACGCGGTATTTTCTTCTGGGGTTCCGGTGGTGACGCGCATGCCCCGTCCGAGCATTGGATACGATGAAACATCGCGAACGAGAATTTCCTTTTTGAGGAGAGAGGCGAACACGTCCGCCGGCTTCCTGTTGAGGGATTCAAACAGGAGGAAGTTGGCAGACGACGGGTAGACCCTGCAATTTCGCAGTCGCATCAATCCGGCCCTCACACGCTCACGTTCATCGACGAGTGCTGAGATCCATCCCTTGAGTCGATCCCATCGGCTCAGAAGCACCTCTGCCGCGACGAGCGTGAAGATGTTTACGCTATAGGGCAATTTGATCTTGTTGAGCTGGCGCGCAAGATCCACCGGAGCAAGTGCATAGCCGAACCGGAGGCCCGCCGCACCCATGGCCTTCGAGAATGTTTGGAGAATGATCAGGCGGTCATAGCGCATCATGAGGTGCCGGAGCGAGCCGGGGGCGAAGTGGACGTAAGCTTCATCAAGGATTACCAGACTTTCGGTCTCCTCGACGATACGCACGACGTCCGGCTCGGACATCAGTGTCCCCGTAGGGTTGTTCGGTGAGCACATCACAACCAGGCGCGCTTCAGTTCGCCGGGCGGCAGCTATAATGCCATCAACGTCAAAGGTAAACTCAGGTGTCATCATGACTTCCACGACGTCCGCTCCCAGGCCTCGCGCAAGGATCCTATAAAGGGTAAACGTCGGCTGACTGATGACCAGCGTCTGATTTCGCTCTAGCACCGACATAAAAATGAGCTGCAGCAGGTCATTGGATCCGTTTCCCAGGAGTGTCCCATCCGGAACCCATCCGGCATATTGCGCGACTGCCTCGATCTGTCGTTGAGGAACAAAAGCTGGATAGCGCGACCATGCCATTGCACCGACCCGTTCGAGGATTTCCGCTTTGATGTCATGGGGAAGTTCAAAGGGGTTCTCATTCTGATTCAGCTTGATCCTGTGCGGAAACTGCTTCAGCGTATACTCGTCGAGCGAGAAAATCTCGGACCTGATAATCTCTCCCATTACTTTTGCCTCCGAATGCGGACTGATGCTGCGTGCCCCGCAAGCCCTTCGACTTCGGCCAGCACTTCGATGTGAGGAGACAATTCCAGAAACCGCCGTTTCGTGCACTGAATGATGTTAGTGAACTTCACAAAATCGTAGACGCTGAGTGCGGAGCTGAAACGGGCTGTCCCCGACGTGGGGAGCGTGTGATTGGGTCCGGCCAGGTAGTCCCCCAGAGCTTCGGTCGACCACTCGCCCACGAAGATTGCGCCCGCATGTGTGATCCGCCGCACTATGTGCGATGGATTTTGCACTAACACTTCCAGATGTTCGGGAGAAAATGCATTGGCGATTTCGACGGCTACATCCATGTCCTTCACGACAATAATGCAGCCATTGTTTTCGAACGCCGCTGTGGCGATTTCTTTGCGCGGCGCGTCCTGAAGCTGCCGGTCGACTTCGTCCGAAATGCGCCCGGCAAACGATACCGAGATGGTGATGCAGACCGGGGAGGCAAGTTCGTCATGCTCCGCCTGTGCGATGAGGTCCGCCGCAACGAACGAAGGGTTTGCGGTCTCGTCTGCTATGACCACGACTTCCGTGGGACCAGCGATCATGTCAATCCCCACAGTGCCGAACACCAGTTGCTTGGCGGCGGCGACATAAGCGTTTCCCGGGCCCGTGATCTTGTCCACGGCGGCAATGGTCTTTGTGCCATACGCAAGCGCACCAATCGCCTGAGCCCCGCCGATCCGGTAGACCTCCCCGACGCCGCAATCGTGGGCAGCAACGAGTACCTCGGGGAGAACCTTCCCCCCGGCATCGCAGGGGGTGGTCATGACAATTTCTCCGACACCTGCTATCCGGGCGGGCAAAGCATTCATGACCACGGTCGAGGGATAGGCGGCTTTGCCACCGGGCACGTATATGCCCACACGCGCGAGCGGAGAGAACCTCTGCTGCAGCCGCATTCCATTCTGCCTTAATGTCCACGAACGCGGAAGCTGGTGCCTGTGGTAGCGGGTGATATTGGCAATGGCCTCTCGTAGGGCTTTCCGGTATCGGAGATCCACCCGGTCGTATGCGGATGCAATCTCGGTTTCGGAAACTCTCAGACCGATTGAGTCGATGACCGGACAGTGCAGTGTACGCGTATACTCCAGGACCGCAGCATCGCCGTGCGCATGGACGGCATTCAGGATTGCACGGACACGATCCCGGATGTCGGGATCGGTTTCGCGCCCCCGGGAAATGCGCGCTTGCACTTCATGGGGGGTTCCGGAATACTCAATGATTCGCATAGATTACTCCGTCAAGATCCTTTAGCAAACGCTGCACGGCCTCACGCTTTGTCTTCATGACCGTCCGGTTTACGATGAGTTTGGCACTTATGTGTCCCACTTCCTTCGTCACAACCAAGCCGTTTTCCCTCAACGTGCGGCCGGTTTCAACAAGGTCCACAATCGCATCGGCTAAGCCGAGCTGAGGGGCGATTTCCACGGATCCTTCCAGTTTGACGATGTGGACATGGTCATTGTTTTCTGCAAAGAACCGTGCGGCCGTTCGCGGATACTTTGTGGCAATCCTCCACTGCCCCCCATCCGCGAGCGGACGGTCGAGAGGGGCGGCAACGACCAACCGGCACAGACCGATCCGCAAGTCCAGCGGTTCATAGACGTCAGGCTCGCACTCTCTGAGCACATCACTCCCGACGACCCCCACATCCGCTGCACCCGATTCAACGTAGGTCGGTACATCCGCAGGTTTCAATGACACGAAGGCGAATCGATTGTCGCGATCCGGGAAGGTAAGGCGTCTTGAAACCCCGGAAAGATCGACATGGATCCC
>DAINBR010000149.1:0-8016 GCA_036732865.1 Bacteroidota bacterium
CGGGGAAGACTCGTCCGTTGGCGCGTGGCGCGACGACGATTCCTCCGGCACCGAGCAGTGCCGCCAGATCCCGGTTGTCGAAGCGGTGGAGTGCGGGTTTCAAGAACCTGCGCTCCGGCAGAACGAATTCGGCAAGGAGATCGTCTACAGTGCCCGCATGAGTGACATTGCATTTCCCACCGCCGGAGATCAGGATTTTTTGCCCCAATCGGCCGTTCCGTTCGAGCAGAATCACAGGACACCCTTGGTCGGCCGCGTGCCATGCAGCGATGATGCCTGCACCTCCGCCGCCGACTACTACAATCTGTTTCTGATCTCCGCACATATGTATAAAGTACGCAACTAAATTTTGGATTGCGAGTATTTGGTGATGAGATCACTTGCTTTCTCTTGCACGTTGCCGTATCTTTGTCTTAGTGGAATCAGCAAGAGGAGGAGGCAACTATGGCCATCGGCGATGCACCACGTGAGAGAAAGTCACTCTCAGTCACCATCGGTTCCGACTTCGGCAAGGTTGGCGGAAGTGCGGGATCGGGTCGGGATGTTCAATCGCAAATTTCGCGCTTGACCGGAGCCGCGGAACAGTATCTCAAGCGCGGGCAGAGTGCGCTTGCGTTCGACTCCCTGATGGAAGCCTACTTGCTCGATCCCTTGAACCCTCTGGTGGTCTCCTGCGAGAAGAACGTGCTTCCCGCCTGGGAGGCTTTCCGCAACAAGCAAACTTCGGCGCAGCCACCATCCTCGCTCATAACTGATGAGCAGCGCCTGGCCCGCCTCAAAGCAGAACGTGAGGCCGTCCGCCAGGAAAAGGAGCGCAAGGTGTGGGAACAGGCATCCCGTTCGCCGGGCCTTCCTCCCCAACAAGCGGGATCACCTCCATCAAAAACAGGCAAGCGAAGTCTGTAAGGTTTTCCGTAGCCTGCATAGGCCTTCTCGCAACACTTGCATCATTCGCGACGGCGAGCCAACGGCTGTCTATTAGCGGCTGCGTCAGGGATTCCTCGACCGGTGAACCTCTGCCGGCAGCACATGTCCGTATCGCCGGCACCGCCCGGGGTACAATCACAAGCCCGGCCGGACAGTACTCATTGCAGGTGGAACCCGGCAGCTATACGATCATCGCAAGCATGATCGGCTTTCGCGCAGATACGACCCGTATCGTAGTATCGCGCGCTGTTATCCACGACGCCCTCCTTCATCCCAGCGAGATCATTCTCCCTGAAATCGTCATCACCACCGAAGATCCGGCGGTCGAAATCATCCGACGCGCAATCGCCCGCAAACGTCACTGGGTCAGCAAGCTTGCCTCCTATCAGATGGATGCCTTCACCCGGCAGGTGATTCGCCGGGATACGGTCATCGCCAGCGTCACCGAATCGTTTACACGCGGCTACTGGCAACAGGGAGACACACTCCGGGAAGTCATCCTCCAGCGCAGACAGACTGCAAACATCCCGCAGTCCTTCAACTTTGCTTCGGTGGGCAGAATCATCAATTTCAACGATGACGAAATCCGCTTCCTCGGCTACACCTTCATCGGCCCGACCGCCCCGGAAGCCCTCGATGTGTACGCCGTTCACCTGGAGCATACGTATCGCGACCGCGATCAGAACATTTTCGAGATTGCCATGACTCCCCGCGACCGTACCCGGCCGCTCTTCCGCGGAACCATCCATATTGCCGATGAAACGTATGCCCTGATGGGAGTTGATGTCGAGCCCAACGAAGCATTTCAGATTCCTTTCGTCAAAGAGAAACACCTCAGATACAAGCAGGAATTTGCCGTCTACCAGGATGACATCTGGCTCCCGATTGACATACGCATCGTCGCGGATGTACAGATCGGCCTGATCGGTGTGTCATTACCCCGCTTCGGCTTCGATCAGACTTCCGTGATCACAAACTACACGGTGAATCCGCAACTGCCCGACACCATCTTCCGGCAGGCGCGCCTCGTCATTGATTCTTCGGCGACACGGACCGACACCAGTTTTTGGACCGCCAATGAGGTACTGCCACTCACTCCTGAAGAGATTCAGGCCTACGGATCCCTGGACAGTACGCAATCGCTCGAAGTGCAGTTCAGACCGGGCGGCATCACGATGGCAATCGGAGGAGATGACGGATCCGCTGCCTCCCTCCTGCAATATGCAGACATCTCGTTTTCCCGGGTCGAAGGTTTTCATCTCGGGGCGCAGCTCTCAGCCGCAGTGCTCCCGGCGGTGGATGCCAGGGCGGGGGTGGCATACAACATCTCGGCCAGGAATACGTCATATTCTTCCGGCGCGACCTTCTTTACCTCCCCCGACCGCGTGCTGGGATTAGGCATAGATGGATACAGAAAGTCCGGGGTCCGGCCGGACGGCGGTGTGTTCGGATCGTTGGTGAACTCACTGACCGCACTGTTGCTCAAGAATGACTATCGCGATTACTATCGGGTGGAGGGGTGGCGGTCGTTTCTGACGGTGTCGCCATCGCGCATGGTGCGTGCAGAACTCACGTTCATGAATGAAATGCACTCTTCCCTCCCCGTCGTGACACACTACAGCATTCTGTCCCCATCGCGTGACTATCGCCCGAATCTCCCTATTGCCGAAGGCAAAATGCGCAGCCTGCTGTTGACCCTCCGTTACGGTGAACCCGCCGTTCCCTTGAACCTCGTCACGCGCAATGCCCTGGACATCCTCCTCGAACATTCCACTCCTCATCTCGCCGGGAGCTCGTTCGACTTCACCCGGCTCGAGGCAATCGCAACGCTCACGTTGCCGACTTTTGCGCGGAGTCTGCTGTTCGCGCCTGGTTTTACCTTCCGGATTGCGGGCGGCTTCTCGGGCGGAGCATTGCCGCTTCAGCGCGCATTCACGCTGGAAAGCGCTTCAAGCAGCATCGGGCCTCTGGGAGTCCTCAGAGGCCTTGAAGTGAAGGAATTCGGGGGCACCGAATATGTCGCCTGTACGGTTGAACACAATTTCCGCTCATTGCCTTTCCTGGCCCTGGGCCTGCCCTTCCTCTATGAGCGAAGCGTTGAACTCGTCCTCCACGGCGGGTTCGCCCGGACATGGAACCGGGGCCTGCTGCCGCTCACGGAGTCCAACGGCTGGTACACAGAGGCCGGATTTGGCATAAATAGGGTTTTTGACCTTCTTCGGGTGGATTTCACGTGGCGCTTGAGCGACCCGGCTGGTTTCCGGTTTACTTTCGTAACGGCCCAGATTTTCTGATGTTTTTCTGATGGTTTTTGCCTCTTTGACTTTCCTTCTCGCCTCTTTCCAGCGATAATCCCATTACGTGATTGGTTTTACCGCCGTGAATCACTATATTTTACGTTTGATTATACATCAGGAGCAGCGAACGTGGCCTCCAAGCGAATTTCGGAAAAACAGATTGAAAGCCGCATCCAACAACTCCACGAACTGGCGTACAACCTGTGGCGTTCGTGGAATCCAGCTGCACAGAGAATCTTTAAAGAGCTATCGCCGTTCTTCTGGGAAGACAGCAACCATAACGCGGTGGAGGTGATGAATTTCGTGTCCGGACGGGAACTCCGGGGCCGATTGCAGGACCCCGAGTTCTATGAGAAGGTGGATGCGGTATGCCGGACTTTCCAGGATTACATGAAAGCAAGGAGTACCTGGGCTGGCAAGAGCACGCCGTGGCTGAAGAATGCTCCCGTGGCGTACTTCAGCGCCGAATTCGGTCTGCATGAAAGTCTCCGCATCTACTCCGGAGGCCTGGGAATGCTGGCGGGCGATCATGCGAAATCTGCCAGTGACCTCGGCGTACCGTTCGTCGGCATCGGAATTTTCTACCGCCACGGGTACTTCCGGCAGCATATCAGCAGGGAGGGTTGGCAGCAGGAGATGTACCCCGCGTACGATCCCGAGCGGCTGCCACTGCGCCGGGTTGCCGACAAACGGGGGAATCCGGTCATTTGTACCGTCCAGATCGGCTCTACTGAAGTTGCGTATCAGGCGTGGGTAGTGGAAGTTGGCCGCGTAAGACTCTACCTCCTCGACACAAATCTCCCCCAGAACGGACAGTTTTTCAGAGACCTTTCCGGTCATGTCTATGGCGGAGACCAGTCAAATCGCATCGGTCAGGAGATTCTCCTCGGCATCGGTGGCGTTCGACTCATTCGCAAACTCCGCATCGCCCCGTCGGTCTTCCACATGAACGAGGGTCACTCATCGTTTCTCACGCTGGAGCTGCTGCGCGAACAGCTGCAGACGAAAAAGTCGCTCCTTGAAGCCGAGGCGTTTGTGAGGAGGCGCTGCGTGTTCACAACGCATACGCCCGTTCCCGCCGGTCATGACCGGTTTGACCGCGGACTCATCGAAGGAAACCTCGGTCACCTGGCCACCACCATGGGCATGTCCGCCGACGACATCATGAACTACGGGCGTATCCACAGCGGCAATCAAAGTGAACCGTTCTGCATGACCGTCCTTGCATTGAAAATGTCCCGCGCCGCGAACGGCGTGAGCCAGCTCCATGGCCGCGTGAGTCAGGACATGTGGAAGGACCTCTACCCCGAGACACCCGTCAGCAAAGTCCCGATCGGATCTGTGACGAACGGCGTTCACACCGCCGGCTGGACGACTCCCACCGCATCATTGTTCTGGACCAATCACCTCGGACCCGCGTGGATTGGCAAGCTGCGGGATGCGAAGTACTGGCATGCAATGCTGGAATCGAAGAAAGTTTCCGATCAGGATCTGTGGGCCCTTCGCACCGCCCTCCGGCGCGAACTCGTGGAGTTTGTACGCAAACGCCTGCGTGAGCAACAACTCCGTCACAATCCTGACGACATCGGGCTGTATGACAACGTGCTGTCGCCGGACGTGATGACTATTTGCTTTGCACGGCGGTTTGCCACCTACAAGCGTGCCCCGTTGTTGTTCCGTGATCTCGGCTGGGCCATCCGCGTTCTAACCGACAAGGAGCGGCCGGTACAGGTGGTATATGCGGGGAAAGCGCATCCCCGCGATGATGCGGGGAAACATTTCATTCAGGAAATCATCAACATAACAAAACGGGTGGATCTCTTCGGACGTGTTGTGTTCGTCGAAGACTACGACATCAATGTTGCACGATATCTCGTCGCCGGCGCCGACATCTGGCTGAATACTCCCCGGCGTCCGAATGAGGCATGCGGCACCAGCGGCATGAAGGGCATCATGCATGGCTCTCTCAATCTCAGTACGATGGACGGCTGGTGGCGTGAAGCGTACGACGGGATGAACGGATGGAAAGTCGGAGAAGATACGACCGCCAGTTCAGAACAACTGCAGGATGATCTGGATGCCGCTTCTCTCCGGGCCGTGCTCGAAAATCAGGTGATACCGCTGTTCTACGACCGGGGAAAGGACGGCATTCCACACAACCTGCTGCGGCGGGTCAGGCATTCGATTGCCACGCTACTCCCCGTCTACAACACCGATCGCATGGTGGCCGAATACGCAAAGAAATATTACCAGCGGCCCGCAAAGAAATAGCAGGGGAAACGAATGGTCGATGGGGGGACTCTACTTCTTTTGCACTTCTTCAGTTGCGATCTTCTGCAGGATTGAGGATTTCAGGCTGGCGAGCTTTTTGGCTGAAAGCTTAGACTTGTGAGCTTTGAGCGCGGAGATGCTTGCATCTGCAATAAAGAGCTTCGAGCACACCGCTCCTCTAAAATTCCCCGTACGTTGACATTCGAAATGATTCTTGAGAATGTCAACATAATCAGCTGGCGCGAAACAGAAGTTATCCAGAGCCGATCCGCATTCGGTGCAGAACAGCTTCTTCCCACGCCGTGTTTTACGTTTCATCGCGGCCTCCTGTTCCTCGTTTTGCCAATATACCATTCACTTGTGAAAAAAGGTACAAATTAGGGTCCTCCCCCCGGAGATATATAACAATCTACGGGCCCGACAGTTCCATTTTTGCGGCATTTCCCGATGGATTTTGGCGCCGGTAAACGTCAAATCTGAACCCCTGATGGACGTCGCTGCTGACAAGGGAGAATGTGCTTCCGAGCAGATGTTCATAGGGCGGGAAGTATGTGTCTGCTTCAACTTCGCGGTCAACGATGGTGAGGTACAGTTCCTCTGCGCGACCGATGAGCTGCGCGTAGACTTTGCCGCCCCCAATCACGAAGATCCGCTCCTCGCCCCGGAGCGCAGCAAGTGCCGCATCGATGGAACCGTATGTCTCAACCCCATCCACAGATGTCCTGCTTAGCACTACATTCCTGCGGCCTGGAAGCGGTCTCCCAATCGACTGCCACGTTCTCTTCCCCATCAACACCGCGTGACCCATCGTGAGTTTCTTGAAGCGACGAAGATCCTCCGGAATGTGCCATGGAAGCCCGCCGTCTTTGCCTATTCCCCGGTTCCGGGCGATGGCGGCGATGATGGCGAGTATCATACCGCCACCTGAAATTTGATGGCTGGATATGGATCGTATCCGATGATGGTGAAATCCTCGAATTCGAGCCGATCAACCGGCTTGGGCTCAATCTGAAGGCGGGGAAGCGGGCGCGGTGCCCGTATCAGCTGTTCCCGGAGACCGTCCACATGGTTTATATAGATATGCGCATCCACAATTGTATGGCTGAACTCCCCAAGCTCAAGGCCTGCATCATGCGCCAATATCTGGGTTAAGAGTGAATATGCTGCGAGATTAAAAGGAATCCCGATGGCGATATCGCCTGAACGCTGTGTCAAATGGCAACTAAGTCTGCCGTCGGCAACGTTGAATACGAATGTATAGTGGCATGGGGGTAACTTGCTGCTCAACGCGTTTCCGGGCTCCCAGGCGGTGACCACCATGCGCCGCGAATCAGGGTCCGTTTTGAGCATTTCGAGCACTCTCCCGATCTGGTCCACTTCCACAACCTCATACTGCTTCGTGACCGGGTTCATCCGCGCACTGGGAAAGCGGCGCCAGTACCGGCCGTAGGCCGTGTCCAGGTTCCCGTCGGCATCAGCCCACGCATCCCATATCCTGGTGTGCTCCCGCAGAGATCGGATATGATCTTCACCGGAGAGATACCAGAGGACCTCTCGGAGCATTGCGGAAAAATTTACCTTTTTCGTCGTCAGCAGCGGAAAACCGCGGCTCAGGTCGACGCGGTAATGCTCCGCAAAAGAAGAGATGGTGTCGACACCGGTCCGGTTACCCTTCCGCTTGCCGTGTGTCAACACCCGTTCCACAAGATCCAGATATTCGCGCATGGGAGGTGTCGATCGAAAAGTGCTGGAAAGCTACCGAAATTGGCGCCGAAATGCAACGCGAGACTGCGCAACAACCGTGCCGGTCAATCCGTATCATTACGTGGGGTCGGCCAGCTGCGCGATAGTCGCCGGGCTAAGACTTCAGGACCGGAGGAGCAATGCCAATCACATTCCGCGTATTTCTGACAACCTCCCTCCTCTCTGCCGGTTGTTGCGCGTCCTATGCCGCAGAGAAGTCCATCATTACACTGAAAGACATGAGCCAGACCGAACTCCGGTATGCCGGGTTTGACCTGCGAGAACCTGCGGCTGTGCATATCCGTGCCACGGGTGCCGGGGGAAATCAGGGATGGACCTACAAAAGCGACAGGATGCTTGCCTATGGCTGGATCCTGAACGCGGACACGCGCGAGCCGGTGTGGGAAATGACGACCAGCAACACCCAGAAGCTCCGCGACGACCGCACATTCGATGGCACAGTCGACCTCTCCGCAGGTTCATATGAGGCTTACTTTTCTGCTTGCACCTTTGGCTACCATTCGACATTTGCTCATTTTGATGTAAACGTTGATCACCGACACCGACCACTGTTCGGGGATGAATCCAAAAGCAAACGCCATTTCTTCTCCTGGCTAACAGATTGGTGGAGCGATGACATCAGCAGCGCGTGGGAGAAACGATCGGCGACCTGGGGCATGGAGCTGTTTGTCGATGAAACTCATGCAGACGCCGTCAGGCCGTTTACTCCTCCGAAGGTTCCCGCCGGCACTGTGTTGAGGGCGACAGGCCTCGGAGA
>DAINBR010000150.1:0-3805 GCA_036732865.1 Bacteroidota bacterium
AACTCTTTGGCCACGAACGCGGGGCCTTTACAGGGGCCGATAGGCAACGGAAGGGGCGCTTCGAAATGGCCAACGGCGGGACGATGTTTCTTGATGAGATCGGCGAGGTACCGTTGGGAGTCCAGGTGAAGCTCCTTCGTGTGCTTCAGGAACAGTCTTTCGAACGAGTTGGTGGTTCTGAGACCCTGCAGGTGGATGTTCGCGTGGTCGCTGCGACCAACAGAAATCTGGAGGAAATGATTGTGACCGGTGCCTTCCGCGAGGATCTCTACTACAGGCTCAATGTCGTGACTATTGAGATTCCGCCACTTAGAAAGCGGCGCGATGACATCCCTGCGACCATCGAACACTATCTGGCCCGTTATGCGCAAGAACATCAGCGAAAGAAGATGAGCTTTTCGAAAGAAGCGTGGAGTGCGCTTCTGCGGTACGACTACCCGGGCAATGTCCGGGAACTTGAGAACATAGTGCAGCGCGCGGTGATTCTTGCGCGAGGCGATGTTATCACAACAAACGAGTTGCCGGCCGTCGTAAAAGGTCTCGCCCATGAATCTCCTTCGCACGCCCCCGGGTCTCTCGGAGACCTCCCCGGTGCCGTCGAGAAGCTCGAGAAGGAACTCGTGTTCGAGGCTCTCCGAATTCATGGAGGCAACCAGTCCAAGGCGGCAAAGAACTTGGGTATCTCCGAACGCAATCTGAGGTACAGGCTAAAGAAGTGGGGCGTCCGGTAGGTGTCGACAAATGTGCCGTCTCCTTTCGGCATATTTGTCGACTTCCCGTCAGACAGGCTTCTCAACCTCCAATTTCCACGATTTCGCGTCATTCTTGTCTGGCACGATCATTGAACTACTCACGACCAGAAGCATGGAACCAACTTCAATGCTAATAGTCACTATCACCAAAGGAGTAGTCATGAATCGTTTGCTGTCTTTCTCATTGGCCATCGGCTTGGTGGCAGTCCTTCTCACTTTCGCCGTTGATAGCGCATCGGCGCAAACCTCAACCGCTCCGGGTAAAGCCAGTACCCAGCAGAAGTGGGGTTCTTTTGATGATGACGGAGACGGCATCATCAATTGTCAGGATCCCGACTACGTGCGTCCGATGGATGGCACGGGGAAGAAGCTCGGAAAGATGCATGCCGGGCTATCTGGGAAGGGTAGCGGGAAGTACAGGGCCGGCAAGCTCGACGGCACAGGCATTGGTGTGTGCGACGGGACCGGACCAAAGGGGAAGGGCCGGGGCAGGTAGTATACATGACGAATGTCGGGGCCGGCGCTTCGCTGGCCCCGTATCGTCATTTCGGGAGACTGGCATGAAACTCATCACAAAAAACCTAGTATTGTCGCTGTTCCTGATTCTTGCCGGGTCGCCGCTCATCGCGCAGACGCAGCAGGATTCATCTGCAAACAGGGAACGGCGGCAACGACGAGTGGCACAGCAATTCGTCGACGAAAATGGCGACGGGATAGATGATCGCCTCGGCCGTGCAGCAACGGGAAACCAACGGCGGAAAGATCGGTTCATTGATGAAGATGGCGACGGCATCTGTGACAACCGTGCAAATGGTCTCGGCTTCCGTCATGGCGCGAGTGGAACAGGTATGATGAAGGGTGCCGACGGCAAAGGCAAGGGACGACGATCGGGATCGGGTGGCAAGCCATGAGGACTCTCTCCACCGTCATTCCGGCCGTTCTTTTTCTGAGCGCACCAGCTTTCGCCCAGTGGAGTGCCGACGCGTATGTTGGAATGCTCGTTGACGATAATTCCTTCAATAACTATCTCCAGATCAATGATAGAATCACCGAGCTCTCGCTGGAAACCGGCTATGAATGGGAAACAGAGGAAAGCAATGTGGGACTGTCCTATTCCGGCATTATGAACGCCTTTGGTGTCATCCCTTCCCGCACCTTCTATGTACACAGCGCTGCAGCATCCTACGCCCGGTTGTTCGGCGAGGAAAGTGCTACGCTGCTGACGACGGGTGCGACCTATTCTCTTCGAGACAACCGTGACGAGTACACTGTGTACGACCACACCCAGTTGTCTCTTCACGCGAATCTGCGGCACTATGTTTCCGAATCATCCGTGATAAAGGGGGCCTACGCCTTTCGGTCCGCTTCCTTCGCCGAGTTGCCCGATTTCGACTACGTTGAACATGCCCTGTTTGTGCAGGGCGGGTGGACCTTGCCGACCAAGACGACTATCCTCCTTCAGGCCGACATTGACTTCAAGAAATACATGACGTCGAATATTGACACCACAGCCAGCCCCTCCTCAGGTTTCGGCTACGGGAGACGGCGGGAGAGCGAGTCGACTCCAGGTGCCACACAACTGATCGGCACATTGAAGATCGGGCAGGGTATTGCGCAGGGGACCGGGCTGAGTATGATGGGACAGTATCAGGTGAGCCTGCAGAAGGAATCGCGATACCTGACGTTTTCGGACGGCACACTTACGGATGATGAATTGTTTGATGACCATTACGGCTACGAAGGACCGCTTGTGAGCGCGATGCTCACGCAATTCCTTCCCGCGGACATTCGTGTCCGTGTCTCAGGAACCCTGCAGCAGCGGCGGTATAGCGACCGGCCCGCGTTCGACCTTGCCGGATTTGCTGTCAACGCGCAACGCATCGACAACCGATCCACATACTCCTTCTCGGTGGAAAAGCCTTTCGACTCTCTGGGTATCCGGCTGACCATTGTATACGACCGGATAGTCAATTCATCCAACGATAGCTACTACAACTACAGCAACAATGCGGTAGCGGCCCGGATTTCCTACGCCTATTGAAGAATCGCTTCGGTGATCGCTTCCAACCCGTGTGGAAAATCAGTAGATTGTTCCGTATGAAACTCCCGGTGCATATTCAGCCCCGCTACGTCGTTGCCGCTACAGTTGCTGTGGCTGTACTGATGATCGGCACCGGATTCATTGAACTTCGCCAGAGTCGTGATGAGCTGTACCATCTCCTAGGAGAAACTGCCCTCGCCCTCGCAGAAACGATCGACCGGAGCGGCGCAAACAATCTCCTTTCGACGGAAACTATGGAGGAGCTTCTCGCGGAGCGGCTCCTCGACAATGCCCTCTATGTCGCTCGGCTTGACAGCGCGGGCGTGCTCCGTCCCGGTGACCTGGCAAGGCTAGCCGAAGAGCATCGCTTGTTTCGCATCAACATTTTCAATCACCGGGGAATAAAAGTACTGACCAGCCACGTGTCGAGTGAGGAACACGAACACCTTCCGGCGAAATTCTCCCCGGCCGACGTTCTTGCTCCTATTTTGAAAGGGTATCGCAACCGATTGGTCATAGGATTGAAGGAAGCGCGTGTCGAAGAAGGGCAGCGCTTCGCGGTGGCAGTCCGTCGGACCCACCCGGCGGGTGGGGCAATTGTCGTCAACCTGGATGCGGCGGATCTCTTGCAGTTCCGCCGTACGATTGGCATCGGTAAGCTTCTCAAGGACCTCGGGAACAACAGCGGTATTGCGTATGTCGCAATCCAGGATACACTGGGGATCATGGCTGCAGGCGGTGTCCGGGAGCTTTCCTCGATCAATGCGGATTCCCTTATTCTCCGGGCAATCGCCACGGATACGACGATTATGCGTGTGCAACCGTTTGAGAGTGCGGAGGTCTTCGAGGTAGTGCGTCCGTTCGCCCCCGGGGGAATATCCATCGGTGTGTTGCGCATCGGGCTCTCGATGGATGAAGTGCGGAGCGCGGAGAATCGCATGCTTCGCCGAATGATCATCATGTCGCTCATCGTCCTGGTTATTGGGACACTCGCATTCGTGTTACTTGCGGC
>DAINBR010000150.1:3815-7992 GCA_036732865.1 Bacteroidota bacterium
ATCAGGTTATGGAACAGCGGTACCGGTCGTTTCGAACCTACACCGGGAATATACTCGCCCAAATGCGTGATGGCGTCATTACTGTTGATCCAATCGGCAATGTCACCATCGTGAATGCGCGAGCGGCGGAGATCCTAGGCATACATCCTGAAGAGATCGAAGGAAGGGCGCTGAGGGAAATCGGAGGGGGTGGGGTGGACATGATGAAGGAAGTATTCGCGGCCGAAGATGGGACTTTTGAGAAAGCGCTTGTATTACGGGGCAATGAAAGTCGCATATTGGAAGTGTCCCTTTCGACCATCCGGGAGGCGGGCGAAGCCGTCGAAAGCAGGAGCGCGGTGCTTCGTGATGTGACGGAGGCACGGAGGCTGGAGCAGGAGGCACAACGGAACAGCAAACTTACGGCGATGGGAGAACTTGCATCGGGGGTGGCCCACGAGATACGAAATCCGCTCAACGCCATCGCCATGATTGCACAGCGGTTCTCGAAGGAGTTTACCCCCCGGCGCGGCGTGATGGAATACCGCACCTTGACGTCGGTCATGCAAGACGAAACCCGACGCGTGAATGCCATAATTCGGCAGTTCCTTGCATTCGCGCGACCGCCCAGGATACACCGGAGGGAAGTCACCATGCCGGATCTGATTAATGCGGTGGCATCATTCTTCGCGAGCCAGGCCTTGGAAAAGGGGATCGTGTTCACGGCGTCAGCGGAAGGAACAAAAAACATCTCACTTGATCCGGAGCAGATGAAGCAGGCGCTTCTCAATCTGCTCCAGAATGCCCTGGACGCCACGCCGAAGGGAGGATGGATAGTGCTGAAGGCGACTCCCGAACCAGGCGGTGTGCGGATCCTCGTTGAAGACAATGGAATAGGGATGTCCGCGGCTGCCATGGAGAGAATCTTCGATCTCTACCACACGACAAAGCCACAAGGAATCGGGTTGGGTCTCTCTATTACCCATCAAATCGTTGCCCAACACGGCGGCAAAATTGACGTTGCAAGCGTAGAAGGGAATGGTACCGCGTTCACGGTGCATATCCCGGAAATCTCGGCCGCGTAGGCCCACAGTGTCCGCTTCCAAAACTGCTCACTACAGTGTCCCTGTCCCTATTCAATATTGCATCTCCACGGGCTGAATTTGAACTCGTGACATGAAGAATAAATGACGCGGAATTAGGGTGCCGATTTCAAAGGGAATTCGCTATTTCAATGCGCTGGGCCACGGCTCGGTGAAAGAACCAAGATAGCAACCAGAAAACTTCAAATAGATGGTCAAGGAGTAAATACTATGAATCTGTCAGTGGCGCAGGAAAAAGCGAGTAAGGTCTATGAATATATGAAGAGAGGAACAGCGGGATTGACACGTGAGACTGCAAATGCGGTAGACCATGATCCTGCGAGTTGGGGTATGGATATAGATGATTGGGACTGGAATGCAGGAGTGGGCATGATTGCAATTTCTGATTACTACGAAAAGACGCAAAAGCCCGAAATATTGGAATACATGAAAAATTGGGTTGCCAGGAACAAGCACCAGTGCGAGAAGCGAGACCATGTAAACTACTTGACGCCGCTAGCCATCTATCCGGATATGTACTTGCGGACCAAAGAGCCGTATTATCGGGAAACTGTGGTCGAGTACGCGGACTGGGTAATGGCAAATGCCGGAAGGTCCAAGGAGGGCGTTTTCTATCACGGCGCGTCTGTCTCGGGTGAAGTGTGGGCAGACACTGTGTTCATGGCATTGGTTTTTTTGTCACGTACGGCGAAACTCACGGCAAACATCAACATGGCGGAACAGGTTGTCAAGCAATTGCTTTCGCATCTGCAACTTTTGCAGGATGAGCAAACAGGGATTCTCTATCATGGATATCATTGCGTAGAAAATCACCATATGTCAGGCGCCCTCTGGACCAGAGGAAATTCATGGGTGGTAATCGGAGCTCCAATCATACTCGAGACTCTACGTGATTTGGTGGAAGTGCCGAAAGAGATCACTACCAGATATAGGAAACTGGTGGATGGTATTTTGAAATACCAGTCAGAAAACGGTTTATGGCACACCGTTATGGACAGGCAAGATTTTTATCAGGAACCATCCGGGAGTGCAGGCAATGCAGGGGGCATTATGAAAGCGGTACGTCTCCAGATGGTGGAGCCCGGCAATATGTCAAGTGCCCTCAAAGCCATGGAGGGAGTGATTACAAAAATCAATCCTGTGGGCGCTGTCGAGGGCGTATCGGGAGGTACGCCAATCATGCCCACGATTGATGCATATGGCAAACTGACTCGCTATCCGACGCTCTACGGTCAGGGTTTGACGCTTCTGATGCTCAGTGAACACCTCTTTCAAGAAAAGGCCCGTAGCGAGAGTACTCGGTTGGCATAAAGCTGATCAACATCCCAATCATCCTCCGAATATGAATGCGATTGCACCGGCCGGAGTGATGGACGCACTCGTACTCAGATACAGAAAGATTGAGGCGGCGACTTGAGTTCTCTACCCATTCGCATCGGTGTGCGTGCTCACGATTTCGGTTGCCTGTCAGCCGGGGAACTCGCGTCGAAAATCGCGGCGAAACATCTGGACTGCACACAGCTCGCACTCGGCAAGGCCATCGCCGGACTCACCTTGAAACCCGGCGTCTTGAATCCCGGCCTCGCGTTTGAAATCGGAAAGGCGTTTCAAAAACAAGGCGTCCAAATCGCGGTGCTCGGCTGCTACGTGAATCCGATTCACCCCGATCCGACCACGCGAAAATCGCTGCTCGAACTGTTCAAGGATCACTTGCGCTACGCCCGCGATTTCGGCAACGGACTCGTCGCGCTCGAAACCGGCTCGGTCAACGCCGACTATTCGCCTCATCGCGAGAACCACGGCGAGAACGCTTTTCAAGACTCGCTCACGAGCATCGCAGAGCTTGTCGCGGAGGCTGAAAAATTCGGCGTCATCGTTGGCATCGAGGCGGTTGCATCGCACGTCGTTTCGACACCGCAAAAAATGAGGCGGATGCTGGATGCAGTCGCGTCGAATAACCTGCAAGTCGTCTTCGATCCGGTGAATCTTCTTTCGCTCGACAATCATCAAGAGCAGGAGCGGGTCATCGGTGAATCGTTCGAGCTATTCGGCGACCGCATAGCAATCATTCATGCGAAAGATTTCGTTATCGAGGACGGGCAGTTCGAATTTGCACGCGCTGGTTTTGGAAAGCTGCGGCACGATCTTGTGATGAAATTTGCCGTTGAACAAAAACCAGGGATCAGCATAGTGTTGGAAGATACTAACGATCGAACGGTTGAGGAAAGCCGGCAATTCTTGCGGCAGGTTGCAGAAAAACGGGAGTAAGATGCGCAAAAGATGAAAGCCGGAGAATAATCACCCGTATTCTCTCTCTCCCCGCTCAAGTTCCAGGAGAGCCTGTTTTCGCCAGAGCCCGCCGCCGTAACCTCCAAGTCCACCATCAGCCGCGACAACCCGGTGACAGGGGACCAGTATCGCGATTCGATTCAGTCCGTTGCTTCGTCCTACGGCCCGCCGGGCCCGCGGGGCTCCGATTCGTCGGGCGAGCTCCTGGTAGGCGATCGACCTCCCGTAAGGGATCCGGCTCAATTCCTCCCAGACTTCCTGCTGAAAAGCGGTGCCGGGGAATTTCACCGGAATCGTGAACTTCTTTCGCTTTCCGGAGAAATACTCAGAAAGCTCGATTCTGCACCTGTCCAAAACCTGGTTTCGCCCGGGGACGATCGGAGATTTGAAGTATCGACGCAACGCTCGGAATTGGTTGTCGAGCATTCTTCGCTCTGCGAATTCCAGCAGGACCACGTGATGCTCTGTTGCCCCCGCGATCAGTGGGCCGAGAGGGCTTTCGATCCACGTGACGCTGATGGCTTCTCCCTTGCGCATCTTTCCCGGAGGGGCTCCGAATTTCCGCGTAAATGCCTCCCGAAAACCGCTGTGGGATTCGTAACCGTGGCCAAGGGTCACATCGTCAAGAGGGGCACCTGTCCGGATCTGCTGCAGAGCCCTTCCGAGTCGCCTTCCCCTGCAATAAGTCTGGAACGTCATCCCGTAATGTTTACGGAAAAACCGGCGTGCCCGCGTCGGGTCAATACCAAGCGACCGGATTTCATTGTCCTTCAGGCGCTTTTCGGGATCCCGTTCCACCTCCGCCA
>DAINBR010000151.1:0-7957 GCA_036732865.1 Bacteroidota bacterium
GCTTGCCGCTGCGCAAGCGGACTTTGCACTTTTTTCCGCTGGAGCGTCCGTCAGTAGGCAGTTTGCCCCGATTGCCGCCCGCGTGGGCACCGTGGTCATTGATAACAGCAGCGCATTCCGGATGGATCCCGACGTACCGCTCGTCGTCCCGGAGGTAAACCCGCAGGCAGCCTTCACACACAAGGGCATTATCGCCAACCCCAACTGCTCAACGATCCAGATGGTTGTGGCACTGAAGCCGCTGCATGATGCATTCACCATCAAACGGATTGTCGTGGCCACCTATCAATCGGTCACGGGTGCCGGCTGGCGCGGGCAGCACCAATTGGAGTTGGAACTCGAAGGGAAAACAGATCCGGATCCGAAGTTCCCCCACCGCATTGCCATGAATGCCCTTCCCCACATCGACACGTTTGGCGATGACGGCTATACACGAGAGGAAATGAAGATGGTGAACGAGACCAGGAAAATCATGGGGGATGACTCGCTGCGGGTCACCGCAACCTGCGTCCGTGTCCCGGTGCTGGGAGGACACAGCGAGGCAATCAATGTGGAATTCGAGAAGCAGTGTGATACCACCAGGATACGGAAACTTCTGGCGAAGGCGCCGGGGGTGATTCTCGTTGATGACCCGCAGAGTGCTCTCTATCCCCTTCCGCTGGATGCACACGACCGCGACGAGGTGTTCGTGGGCAGGATTCGAATCGACACAACTGTCCCCTCGGGCATCAACATCTGGGTCGTATCCGACAATCTCCGGAAGGGCGCGGCAACGAATGCGGTGCAAATTGCTGAGTTGCTGAACGCCGGTCAAGGGGTCTGACGCCCCTAGAACACCATCGTCACCCCAACCATAAACGTACTGTTGCTTATCGGTGCTTCGGATTCGAACGGCCAATTGCCGTTCTTCATCCGCAATTCATCCACGCCGTAAGCCAGTGCAGTCTTCAACACGAAATTGAGGATCGGTACCGCCTCCGGGGTCGAACGAAGTACCCTGTCAACGAACCGGTCGAGAGCCCATGTCCCTCCCCCTTCAACAATGACACTCCCCAGCCACTCCCAGAACTTGTGTCGGCGGTAGATAACCGACCGCTCGTAGCCTGCATCCACCGCCAGGAGAGGGATAATGTGGAAACGGAGCACCCCACCGCTTCGCGTGCCGAAGCGAAGTCCGGATTCGTACATCCCCAGCAGCAGACTGTCGGCGCCGTTTGTAATCCCCCCCTTCAATCTGAAGTTGGTCAACTGAACACCCTGTGACGTCAGAAGATTAATCGAGGGACCTTCGGGAGAACCCGCCAACTCGTATCCATACCCATTTTCCCAACCACCCCCGAACCGCCAGGCAGTGTAGAGAATCTCTCCCTGTTCCGCCTCTCCACCGAGGTCCTTTGTTGACACCCCGAGAAAGAGGTAGTCGTTCTTTTGCTCGACAACCTCTTCGGATTCGTCTGAATCGCGATGGAAGAGTCCGCCAAGACGCACTTCCGCACTCCGCGGATTGTACAACGACTGCGTGGAGCCGTCCAGACTGCTTTGCGTCCAGCCGTACGACAGGCCCAGCGTCGGGTTGCGGTGTGACATGAACCGGATCCACCGATCATGATCATGTTCTCGCCAAACCGCCGAATCCTCCTGACCGGCGGCGATACCGGTCCAGAATGTCAGGCAGAGAATCACTCCGGTGAAAACCATGTTCTTGTTCATTCCTACCTCCGGTTGATCACAAAGATGAGTACACACGATACTACGTGAACCGGACCCCTTGGTTGCAATGTTAATCTCCGCAGACCTTAGGGTTGTAGCGTCATCCAGGTCGAAAATCGCGACTGCATTCTCAACCTGGCCAGACCCACGCGTGCCAGGCTCAACCCATCCAGACTCCGGGAATCACCTCACCACAGAATCTGCACTTGCCATTCTTGATATGGTTTGCGTGAATTGCGTATCCCCTTCGTTCCACAATCATCTTCTTGCAGCGATGACAGTAGGTATGCTCGGCATCGTGACCAGGGACATTCCCGATATACACATACTTCATCCCGGCACTCACTGCTGCGGCATGGGCGTCCTCAAGCCGTTTCAGCGGCGTCGGGGGCAGCTGGTTGAGCTTGTACATCGGTACAAAGCGGCTGAAATGCAGGGGTACATCATCGAGCCCGTTTTTGCGCAGCCAGGCGCACATTCGCCGGATCATATCCAGATCGTCACTCCATCCCGGGATCACCAGGTTTGTGATCTCCAGCCAGACATGCATTTCGTGAAACACACGGAGTGTCCGGAGCACAGGGGCGAGTTTTCCGGCGTTCAATCTTGAGTAGATATCCTCGTCGAAACTCTTCAGATCGATATTCGCAGCATCGATCACCCGGCAGAGTTTTCGCAGCGGTTTCTCCTCTATGTAGCCGTTGGACTTCCAGATATTTCGTATCCCTTCCCGGTGAGCGATCTCCGCCGTGTCGAACGCATACTCGTAGAACGTGGTCGGCTCGGAGTAAGTGTACGCGATCGATGCGCAACGGGTCCGGCGGCATTCATCCACCACCGCACGCGGCATCATATCCTGGTTCTCCGTCTCTTTCGGACTCACCTGCGAGATTTGCCAGTTCTGGCAGTTCAAACAGGCCAGATTGCATCCGGCGGCGGCTATTGAAAACGCCCGTGTCCCGGGAAGAAAATGCAGCAGCGGTTTCTTCTCGACGGGATCCACATGCACGGCGCAGGGATTCCCATAGGCAATGGAGTAAAGCTTTCCGCCAACGTTCACCCGGTTGCGGCAAAGTCCGGTTCCCCCGACCGGGATTGTGCAATCATTCGGGCACTTCAGGCAATGAATGGCATCGCCCGCTTGCTCCACAAAGAGCGCTTCCTTGCTCCACTGCCAGAGCTCCTCGCCGTCAGATGCCCCGGTCAGCCACCCTGAGATCTCCGCGTGCAGATGAGCCGGGACCGGCCTTGGGAACACCGCATTCATTGCGCCAAGCGCACAGCACTGAAGGAATTCACGTTTTTTCATAGCTTCTCCAGACGGGAGATGTCAAAGAGATACCTGCACCCGTAATCACAATAGCCGCGCCAATGTCGGCCACTGCTTGCACTCCGACCAGCGGCAACAAGAACGGACCGACGAGCAGCGCGCCTATCGCCGAGCCGAGCAGGTCTGCTCCGTAGAGACGTGCTCCATTGCCGACAGGATCCTGCAACCTCGCCCTTGATGTGAGTGTGAATACGGCACCCGCACAAAGCGATCCGAGAGTCAAACACGCAACAAGACCGGCCACGCCCGCAGGGGCACCTTCAGACGTCGCGGACTGGAGGAAAGCGGAGGCCAAAAGACTGACGGCCAGGCCACACTGCATGATCGTATACCTGCGGGAGGTCAGCTTCAGATACCCACCGGCAAATGCACCGATGCCCATGCCCGCCATGTAAAGCCCTATGAGCGCACCACTCATCTTGTACACATTCCCGAACCCCACCTGCACGATCATCAGGGCAATGAGCTCGAGCGTGATGCCGCCGAAGCCCGCAACAACCACCCCGAGCGACTCCCTGTCTGTCCGGACGATGAAGAAAAGCGCAGCAAGAAAAACCAATGCCGGTGCCCAGCTCTCAACTGCAAAAAAACGGAGCCAGTACCGTATCTGCGCGAGCATCAGCACAGGATGATCGTCACTGTTCACCGGGGTCACCAGTTGCAGTGCACTGTTCAACCTTCGGGCCCTGTCCGCCAGGAGATCGTCCTGCACGTAGTCTGCGTTCGCGAACTTCGTCACTACCCCCGCGTCTGCGACAGCGGCCGAGACATCCATCCGGAGAGTTGAATCGGACGCGAGATACATATCACGGCCCGCGGGGAGAAGGATGACGTTCCCAAACGATTCACGAATGGTGTTGAGCAGGGTCGCACGCACATTCTTTGCATCCGCCCCCGCGTATTCCGCAGATGATGACAGCGACAGGCACAACACACCTGCGGGCCGGAGCCCGCAGTGTGCCAGCTGAATCGCCTCCCTCGTGTAGAACCGGTTCGACTGGAGTGTCGACGGCTCGGGTGCGACTATGATGATTGCATCATATCTTCCGGCTGTAGTACGGAGGTGCCTGCGAATGTCTCCCGAGAGATACGTCACCCGCTCGTCGTCCGGCAAGCGGAAGTAGCGCTGCTGCATGTCCCTCATCCACGGGTTCTCTTCGATACAGTCAACACGTGCGCCTGGATACTTCAGAACTTCGGGGATAAGTGATGACGGGTTCCCACCGGCGACGAGTACCGGACCAGATATTGCGCGCTGTGCCAGCGTGAAATGCACCAACTCTTCGGCACTCTGTATATCGCCGTCAAAGAGCAGAGGGATATTGTTTACGAATATTGTATTCTGGTCTCCCAGGCGGGTTGTTGTCAGTTCGCCATACGGCGTTTCTTCATGGGCAAGGATCGTGTGGCCCGGATAGCGCAGAGTGAACATCAGCTTGTTCACGTCGAAACCACTGTGCCCGACACCGAGAGCGACTACTCCTATCGACAGCAGAAGGCCGAGGAGCCATTCTCTCGTGCGTAATGCGATGACCGAGCCCGCGATTCCGGAGCCGGCACACAAGCAAAGCAGCAGATTTTGCGATGAGAAGAACTCAAACAGCAGGACACCGAACAACGCGCCCCCTGTCAGGCTTCCGGCCGCCTCCCAAGCGTAAACGCTCCCCACCGGGTTTACCATGCCGCGGGAAGCTGCTGCTCGAACCAACAGAGAAAACGCCGCACCGGAGGACAGACACACCGGGCTGAGGATGAGTATCGCGCCGGCGAGAAAGATCCAGATTTCCATCATGCTCCCCGGGGGAGTGATCAACAGTGGGAGAAGGCGGAATCCTGCAAGCGTCAGGGGAGGCAACACCAGGAGAGCACCCAGGATCACCGGTGGGATGAGGCTCAATCGGAACGTCCTTGCCCATTGCCTCGCGAGCACCGCACCGATCCCTGTAAGGGCCAGCCAATCGAACAACATGATGCCGATGACGAGCTCGTTCCCAAGAAAGGCCGAAAGGATTTCGCGAAGTAAGACAACTTGTGTTCCTGCGGTAATGGTGCCCGCCAGAACGGTTGTGACCCGGACTCCGCTAACGACCTGCTGCATGGTCGCTTTCACCGAAAACATCTGCTTCGTACACGTACACGTCCGCCTCTTTCCATCCCCCCCAGCCGATCCCGGCCTTGTCCTGTGAGCAATGACCGAGAAGCTCCTCCAGTGACCAACCGGTCTCTCGAGCTACCTGTGGCAAAAACGTCCCCGCCCTGTTCCCTTTTCGAACATATATGCCATGCCTCCCGAGCTCTATCTCCTGCACTGAAGCCACCTTACGCATTGGGGACAGAACCGATATCTCGATATCCAGGTTTTTGAGTTCCTCGAATGACACTGGGCAAAAACGGTAATCCTCTGTGGCTGCAGCAATAGCCATATTCTGGACAGTCTTCGCCAATTCCTCTGTGGCGGAAAAATTCCCGATACACCCCCGCAGGTCATCTTGCTTCTTGAGCGTAACAAAGGCTCCGCACGGAGTCCGGAGAGCCCTGGAGAGTTGTTCGGGTCTTAGTCCTGGTATCTGACCAGTTTGCAGGTATTTTTCGAGCGTGGCTCGTGCAATCGCGAGAAGCCGGCGACGGTCCTGCGCGCGGATGTGGAATGCTTCATCGTGATGTGGCGCGACGGCAATCGCTGCATAGCCCACGACACGGCTTTTTTCTCCTACCGAAACATCTCCAGAGTTGTTATATTGGATCAAAGTGAATCTCTGCGATCGGTCCGTCGCGACAATATCCTGTAGCATCAGCACACCCGCCAGGCCACACATTGACGTGGCCAATTGACGAGTCCCCGCTCGGCCATTCTCTGAAACAGCACGGAGCAGCTTTTCCGGAGAGCCGGACAGCACTGCATCGATTGTCTTTCTATCAATGGTGATCGCATCCTCGTACGAGGGATAGTGCGACAGGTCGGTGCTTATGACGAACAGATTTTCCTTTGTGAAATACGGCTGGAGCAGGTGCGCAACTTGTTTGCACACGCCGGGGTCTTCCGTGCCAAGGAGAATCGGGACGATCGAGAAGGGTTTCTTCAGGTGAAATTGGAGCAGAGGCAGCTGAACTTCCAGTGAATGTTCAACGGCGTGCGCCCCGTCGTTTTCTAGGAACATCCCGCCGCGTTGAAGAAGACTCCGTCCGATTTCGGCATTCACCCGGACGCGTCCGAGAGGAGTGAGAAAGTCACCCGCAACATACACCGCTGCACCATCATACGCGGCGTTGTGACTGACTCCAATCAGGAAGATGTTCCTGAGCGGTCGTTGGGGATCGATCTGCGCCACACCCGAAGCAGCTACTTGTCCAGAGTAGACATATCCGGCATGTGGTACAATCAGTGCCTGCACGGCAGTCTGCCCGTTTCGCGGGGTAGCGTGTGAAAAAAAACCTTCAAGTTCTGTGCGTAGTGCCGCCGCCGAAGACGGATAGAATTGTCCTGCAACAGCCGGGACCCGGTCTCCACCGGTCGCACATTCACCGGAGGAGACAACGAGAGAGCAGAAAAGCAGAACCAGGAGTGAGCGCGATATCCACATGGCGGGCCTCGTGAAGAATGAGTCTGCTGCAAAGTACTGCCGGACACAATGAAAGTCAACTTATGCCGTCATCACCATTCACCATATAAGGAGCAAACACCATGAGCGGAATATTGGACATGCTCAGCGGCACGATAGGCAATGACACGGTATCAGAGATCGGCGACCAACTTGGCCTCGACCAGAGCACAGCGGGCAACCTCGTCGGCACCGCTCTTCCGCTGCTTGTGTCGGCGCTGGCGAAGAATGCCTCATCGCCAAAGGGTGCTGAGTCGCTGCTGAACGCCCTGAACAAGGACCACGACGGCTCGATACTGGACAACATCGGCGGGCTTCTTGGCGGCCAGGTGGATGCAAACGGCGCCGGGATCCTGGGCCACATCTTCGGCAACCAGCAGCAACAGATCCAGCAGGGCCTCGGCAAAACGGCGGGGGTCGACGCATCGACCGTGGGATCGCTTCTCCAAATTCTTGCCCCGGTGGTCATGGGAGCGCTGGGCAAGCAGACAGCTCAGCAAAATCTGGATGCGGGCGGCCTTGCCGGCATGCTGCAGGGTGCAGCCAAGAGCGCAAGCCAGTCATCCCCCGACGTTTTGGGATCACTTCTCGGGATGCTGGACACCAACAGGGACGGCAGTGTAGTTGACGACGTGGTGGGAATGCTCGGGAAGCTGTTCAAGAAATCGTAGACGGGGGGCAGGTCGGGGCCGGCACGGGCCGGGCCTGAATTTGCAAGCTCGGGGTCAGACCCCCTGCGCATTTCGCGCACATGGGGTCTGACCCCTATTTCTTGTCTAGCCCGGGGTTGACTCACCGAGACTTGTAGTACTTCATCGCCTCCGGCAGGTTCGCCTTGATATCTGCAATACGTGTCGCGTCAGAAGGGTGAGTGCTCAGGAACTCCGGCGGCGCCTGGCCTCCAGAAGACTGTGACATCCTCGTCCAGAACGACACCGCCTCATTGGGGTCATACCCCGCCATTGCCATGAACACCAGTCCGAGGTGATCAGCCTCGGATTCGTGTGTGCGGCTGAAGGGAAGGAGTACACCCAACTGACTGCCCAGTCCGAAAGCGGTCATCCAGAGATTCTTGGTTTCCGCGGGTTTGCTGTCCAGAGCCACCTCCAGCGCCATGCCTCCCAATTGTGTGATCAACTCCTGGCTCATCCGCTCGCCACCATGCTCGGCAACCGCGTGCGCGATCTCATGTCCCATCACCACCGCCAAGCCGGTTTCGTTCCTGGTCACGGGGAGGATCCCCGTATACACGACCACTTTCCCTCCCGGCATGCACCACGCGTTCACATCATCGCTCTGTATGAGATTGAATTCCCAT
>DAINBR010000152.1:0-7900 GCA_036732865.1 Bacteroidota bacterium
CCGGCGATTATCACATTCGCGTGGCGTTGAAGCGAGATGGCCGAAGTACCCGAAGCACAGAGTTCATGCTTGACGCCGCGTGTGACCTTTCCCTCATCCTCTATACATTTATAGAAACGTTCATACAGCGTGGCAAGCATATGACCGTTGTCGAACTGCAGTCCCGCACTTGCCGCCCGGACACGATCGGGATCGGCACGTTCATCTTTCAACTCTTCCAGTGCATCAAAGAGACGCCGGCCAAGGGGGAGAAAAGATTCAAGAGTGGCATAGCGGTCGCCGCCCAGCCGCGGCGAGGCGTTGCAGTGCAGATCGAACAGGATTCCAACCGCATCAAGGGGTCCGATTTCCTCGGCGGTACCGAGCAACTCTTCCCTGTAGATCGCATCCAGCAGCGACTCGAGCGTGTGCACCTGCGGGGGAATGAACGCCCTCCCGAGCTTCCGGGCCAGCGCCCGACGCAGGAAGTGGCCCGGACGCCTGCCCTGAAAAACCACAAGAGAAGAGGTAACAGGCGGACCCCCGACCGGAAGCAGTCCGAGCACCTCGTCCATGAGGTTGGAGCCCGTGGGCACAACCCTGACCCGGTTCATGATACTCTCCTGACGACCCTGCGATCCACGTAGGCAATGAACCCGGATATGTTCCGGCCCGGGAAAATGTCTTTTACGAGGCCCATATAACGCCGTATCTGGCCGGCGTACTCCTCGGTGTCCTCTGTCGTTCCCGTCTTGAAATCCAGCACGGAAACCTCCGTGGGGTCGACAACGATCCGGTCGACCCGGAATAGACTACCCTCGCGTGCCACAACCTCAAGTTCGTTGACGACCGTCCGCTCCTGCTGTCCGGCAAAGAAAGACATTACTTCCGGCGTGCGGAGAAAATCCATCAGGACCGGTTTGATTTCAGCCCATTCACCGTCAGGGATGGTGTGTGCGATCGCCTCCAGTGAATCTTCGGGATCACTGACAAATGTCAATTGCGAAAGAACTGCATGAACCAGCTCTCCTCTCCGTGTGGCCCAGTATCCGATCTGGTTCTGAGTGGCCACCGTGACGTTGATGCGTGCGGTGGCATGAAGGGGCGTGATCCCTCGTATCTCACTCTCCCGTCCGTGCCGTTCAGTTCCTGCCGTTGGGCGTGCGCTCCCCTCCCCTCCGGCCGGCGGCAGGACGCGGATGGGAAACCGGTCCGTCCTCGATAAATCACCGACGGTCAAAACAAATAATTCGTGTTCAGCGCGTGTCAGCGCCACGTAGAGCAGGTTGAAAAGGTCCGTTAATCCGTTCCGCATCTCGCGTTCAAAGAGGGCCTTGATTGCGGGAGACCACGCCGCCATCTTGCTGTTCACACGAACGATTTCAACACTCCCCCCGCTGTCGTCGCGGACGCTCCCGGGCGCGCGCAGGAGCATGTCGTGGTAGAGCACGATCACGACGGGAAACTCCATCCCCTTCGCTTTGTGGATTGTCATGAGCGTGACAGCTGTGCGTGATGGCGGATCCAGAGTCCAAGCCGCATCATCCTCTCCAGTTGCGTCTCCGGCAAACGCGAGAAACTCTTTCACGGTGTTGTGGCCGTCCTGCTCGAACCCATTCACCGCTTCCAGCAGCTTGAGAAACGCCCCCTCTTCTTGCGGAAACAGAGCAAACACTTCGAAGGTCTTGCAGGCCTCGCAGACCAGGTCATACAGCGGGAGATGACCGATCCCGGAAAAGAGCGCGGCAAAAAGGGCTTCCCACACTTCTGGGAACCGTTCCCTGAAGAGGGTGTACAACGGAGAACCGCCAGCATCCCGCAGGTGAGCGGCGAGATCATGAAGTGCCGCCGCCTCGATGCCGGGCCGACGGGCACGGAGTGCGCGGGCAAACAGCTCGCCGAGTATGAAAGTACCAAACGAAAGCGAATCCACGGGCGTATCAAGAAACCGCAGGAGCGCAAGGAGCTCCCCTATCACCCGCCGTGCACGAATATCCAGTGTGCTGTGGGAGACGAACGGTATCGCTTCATGGTTCAACCAGGCACCCACGGTGACGACATGCTCGTTGCTCGGGGTGATGACAGCGATGTCGCCGTGGCTGTACCCACGCGTGATGGCGTCACGGATAATCCCTACAATGGCGTCCCGTTCGGCGGGGGCATCGTCGTTGTGAGAAATGCGCAAGGTTTCGACATGCCCCCTGCCCCGCCGTTCGGGAAGCGGCGTCTGACGGCAATGATGCAGACCGCTCTGAGCCGCAGCCGCTGCATCGGGCCCACCGCGACCGGCAATTGATTCAAACGTCGATGCAACGTACTCCACGATGGCTTCATCGCTCCTCCTGTTGCTCGCCAGCTGGAGCCGACGGACGGGTACGGAAGGGAAGGACTCCCCGCCCGATGCAAGACGCTGCATGATGCGCCAGTCGGCGCCCCGGAAACCGAAAATGGACTGTTTGGTATCACCGACAATGAACAGGCTTCCGTCCGCGGCGAGCGCGTTTTCCAGAAGCGGATGGAACGCAGCCCATTGCAGCGGGGACGTGTCTTGGAATTCGTCGATGAGAAAATGGGTGAGTGATTCGCCGAGCATAAGGTAGACGTCCGGGACCGCGCCGGTCTGCAGATAAGTCACAAGCCGGCGGGTGATCTCCTCAAACCCAAATTGGCCGCTCACAGCCCTGGCAATGTCCAGATGATGGGCCATGGCGGCATAGGCCTCGGCAAAGGGTCGTGCGTCGAAGCGCGCCGCGGTCTCCACAACACAGGACATTGCCCGGTAGAATTCCCCTACCATGGACCGCAATTCAACCCCGTGACGCGCGAGAGCAGCTTCCTGCGCAGCCTTTCCCTTCTTCGTGTAGCTATCTTCACGGGGGGTGCGCCGCAGCATTGCACGCCAGTCACCTCCGGCCACCAGCGCCAGATCGTCGGCGAAGTAGCGTGTCACGGGAAGGTCGTGCTGTGCGATGAACTCCTGCAGCCTCGACGTTGTACGCTCGAGTTCCAGGACACGGGCTTTCAGATCCTCCGCCGTCGTCAATTGCGCGAGCGGGGTGATGACGGGGGCAAGTTTTTCCCTCAGAGCAGCGACGCCATCGCGCACCGTCCCGAACGGATCCCAGAGAACGCGTGCATCTGCACCGTGGCGCACCGCAAGGTCGTCCGCAAGCAGCAGCAGTGCCGCCGTTGCGGGTTCGCCGGGACGCAGCGTGGCTCCGAAGAGTTCGAATGCGTACTCCAGAACGGGGCGCGAATCCAGCCGGAGCTCGAAGTCGGGAGGGATGCCGAGGTCAAGTGAAGAGGCCTTCACCATTCGTGCGAGAAAGCTGTCGATGGTCCGGACCTGAAAATCTGAATACCGCTCCAGTACAGTCGACACCGCAGCGCCGGCGCGCCGGCGCACCTCCTCAGCTGCGAGTCCTGTCTGTTTCATCACCGCGTCAAGGACGCTGTCGTCGGCCCCCACACACAGCGATTTCAGGAATCGCAGGATGCGCTGCCGCATCTCGGCGGCAGCGTTGTTTGTAAACGTGATGGCAAGTATGCTGGAAAGATCCTGCGCAGGCACACCGTCGGCAAGAAGCAACGAGACGTACCGGAGTGCGAGTGCGTACGTCTTCCCCGCTCCCGCCGAGGCAGAAACAAGCGTGAAATCCGGAAACGACAACAAAGGATGCGATCGAATTGGATCTGCCCTACAGATAAATGTGGAAAAGGAAATGGAATTCGTTGTTATGAAGATCGGTCGGATCTTCCGTCACGATTCTGTACACGGGGCGCACCTCCACACCGCCGAGGGGGAAAAACTCCGCTCCGATACTGTAGCGCGATGTGGCGCCGGATTTCACGTCCCTGTCAGGATCATAGAAATCGTACGCGAGTTTCAGTTGCAGTCCATCGACCAGGGTGTAATTCGCCTCAGCATACAGTACCAGACCGGTTGTCGTACGGAATGAGTTTGCATGCCTCAACAGGTCTCCTTCTCCGATCAGACTGAAGCGTCCGAGACCGATCGCGCCAAAACCTCCGAAGAGGGTGGTTGCACCGCCGGGCTGCTCTCGCCGGAAAACATTCGCCCCGAGTCCGAGAAAGGCCTCATCCGCAAGCTTGAACATCCCCTCGAGACGGCCAAGGAACGCCTTGTCGCTCCCGCCTGTTGCACCAAATCCGTCGGCCGCGTTGAAGACCCCCCCACCGATCACCACCGGACCCGGCGCAACCGATGCCTCGAGTCCTGTAATCTCCGGCCGACCCGCCGCCGGACTGAAACCCGTATACGTGCGGATAAATGCCGTGTGATCGTCAATCCGTAATCCGTAGTTCGGGACGAACTTGCCCACCTTCACATGTCCGTTCCAGGGCAGCACGTGCAGAAGCCCGTACGCTTCGAAGCCGCTGTAGAGCCCCTTCTTGAAATAGAGGTGCACCTTCTTTGCGATGCGGAAGTTGAAGTACAGGTCGCCCTGCATCTGCCAGAATTCATCATCCACCGTGGACGTGGTTCCAGTGGAGTCGGGGACCTGCCGGACGATGTACAGGGTCCTGAAGTCCGCACCCACGCCGAGAAAACTTGGCAACAGCTTGGAGACATCCGCGAGTTCGAAATCTTCCGACCACTCGGGAACCGGGAGTTCTTCGCGGCCGTACTGCGCCCCGAAGGCATTGCGCATCCCGCCCCCCGCAGGATTCACATGGCAGGACTGGCATTTCGATCCTGTCTGAGCCGCGAATCTCGGCAGAGCATGCGCCTCGGGACCGATGATCAGCAGCATGCCTACAACGCTGCAAAAAAGCGCTCTGGTTGTCATCTGATGTATCCTTCCGGCGAAATGGGTGTGGCTTTCGTGAAGGGACGAAAGTATTGATTACACAACACGTTCATTGTCGTTCTGAATCCGTCGGTTCAGCGTGAATGACAACGCGACGGAGCTGGGGAAACTTGTCGTACAGCTTCGTTTCGAGCCGTGATACGATGTGGTGGACCTCTTCGAGCGTGCGGTGCCGCGGGATTGTACAATCCACGGCAAGGTTGAACCGTTCACCCATCCGCAGCAGGCGCACACTGGTGCATTTCACCACGTTTTTGTCGGCGATGACCAACTTCTTGACCGCCTGTTGGAGCCGCTCGTCTTCATCAGCAACCCCGGCCGCTACTGTCCGGTCGGGCTGATCCTCCTCCATGTGAATGGTGAGATGTTCAATGGAAGGGATCTCCCGCCGGATCTCCTGCTCGATCCGGTCGGTCACGCCATGCGCATCGACAAAACTCATCCCCTCTCCGTATTCGACATCAAAGGCCACATAATATTGTCCGTCAATGAAATGCACTTCAAGGTTATGCGGCGGATGAAGACCGTTCTTGCTGACAATCATTCTGACCTTGTCGGCAATGGTCTCATCGTTGCTTTCGGCCGGCTCGGCATGGACCACGATGTCAATCTCCTTGTGCCGCATGTGGATCGCCTGTTCGATCCTGTCCATGATCGCATGCGCCTCCTGAAACGGCGTGGTCCGGCGCACGGCGATGGTCGTGTCGACGAATACCTTGGCACCGGACGGCCGCAGCCGGATGCTCCGGACTTCCTCCACCCCGTCCACCCGCCGTAGAGTCTCCAGCACCTGTTCATACAGGCCTTCGGGAACGCGATCCATCAGCGCATCAATGGTCCGCCTCCCGAGGCGATAGCTTACAAAGAGCACCAGCAGTGCGACGAGAATTGCGGCAACTGCATCGACCCACATGTAGCCGAGTGCTACAAATGCCAACCCGAGCAGTACGACGAGGGAGCTCCACACATCACTCGAGAAGTGGAGCGCATCGGCCTCAAGCGCCTGGCTGTTGTACTTCTTTGCGACACGCCCGAGCGCCCGGGACCTGCTGATATCGACGCCGATCGCCACGACAACGACGACAAAGCCCCAGATGCTTGCCTCCACATGGGAGGTGCGGTAGAAGAGGCGCTGTACAGCCTCATAAATTATCCATCCGCACGTAATAATCAGCAAAAGGGTTTCTGCAAAGGCGGAAAGATTCTCGACTTTTCCGTGGCCATAGGTGTGTTCGCGGTCGGGTGGACGGTCTGACAGCCGCACGGCAAAGTAGGTCATCAAGGCGGCCAGGAAATCCAGTCCGGAATGTGCCGCCTCGGAAATCAAGCCCAGGCTGTTTGTTTCCAGACCGACAACGAGCTTCAGCAGAGTGAGGAAAATCGCGGCAAACACCGAGTTGCGCGCAATTCGCCGCTTCTCGTTTTTAGGATCGATCTGCAAGGCGGTGCCGGTGTACGATGCCATCACGATGTTTGGACCTCGAGAAGTCAGGGTTCCAGCCGGAAACGTATGCGCAACGCGTCTGCTTCGAATGACCAGGATATCAGCCGAAAGCGGCCGATCTCCTTTGTCGTGGAGACATGTGCCCCCGCACAGGGGCAGGCATCGAAGTCACCAATGCGGACAATGCGCACGGTCTCTCCAACGTCATCCGGCAGCCGGGAAAGATTGAATTGCTCTTCAGCTTCCCGACGGGAAAGGTATTCTTCCCGCACGGGGAGGTTGAAGCCGATTTGTTCGTTCACCAGCGTTTCAACGCGGCGTGCCTCCTCCTCCGTGAGAGGGCGCGCAAAACGGTAGTCGGCTTTGGATTTCTTCTTTTCCAGATGTGTCGTAAACGGACGCCCCATGCCGAACAGCTTCACCAGTGCGCCGGTGAGCAGGTGTTCGGCCGAATGCATCCGCGGATCGGCTTCCTTCATTGTCATCCTTTCATCACGGCGAGCGGCACAAGCCGGGCTACCTTGCTCGCAATGCCCGCTCCCTGGACCACATCCACAACTTTGTTGACATTCTTGTATGCATCCGGCTTTTCTTCGGTCAGGCCACCCCGACTCTGCCCGCGTACCAGTATATCCTTGCGTTTCATTTCCGCCAGGAGTGCCTCGGCGGTGGTTTCCCGCTTGGCTTGCGTCCGGCTCATCGCCCGGCCGGCGCCGTGACAGGAGGAGCCAAACGTCTCTTCCATCGCCCGGTCGGTGCCAACCAGGATGTATGACTCTGTGCCCATACTGCCCGGGATCAGCACAGGCTGACCGACGCCGCGCAAATCATCCGGTAGCACCGGATGTCCTTTGGGAAATGCCCGAGTTGCCCCTTTGCGATGGACCAGCACTGTCTTGCGACGGCCGTTCACGCGGTGCTCTTCCTTCTTGGCAATATTGTGGCACACGTCGTACACAACCCGGATGTCGACTGTCCCGATGACTCTTCGGAATGCCTCACGCACGCCGTGCGTCATCATCTGCCGGTTGGCAAATGCGAAGTTGGCGGCAGCCCCCATTGCCCGGAGATAACTCTCCCCCTCTCGAGAAGCGATGGGCACACATGCGAGTTGACGGTCCACAACTTTGATCCCGTATTTCTTCATGCTCCCGTCCATCAGGTCAAGATAGTCCGTGCAGACTTGATGTCCCAACCCGCGTGACCCGCTATGAATGAGCACGACAATCTGGCCTGTGCGCACGCCGAAGACGCGGGCGGTCGCATCATCATATATTTCTTTCACTTCCTGAATTTCAACAAAGTGATTGCCCGACCCCAGAGTCCCCAGCTGCCGGTGACCGCGCTCCTTTGCCCGGCTGCTGACGTACTTCGGGCCGGCGTCCGGGAGACATCCAAATTCCTCAATCCGCGCCAAATCTTTGTCGTCGCCAAATGAATGCCGTGCTGCCCAGCGGGCACCGTCGGACAGCACTTCATCCAACTCCTTTTCATCCAGGACCACAGGACCCTTTGAGCCGGTTCCACAGGGAATATCGCGGAAGAGCTGATCCAACAGGGTAGCCAGTTTTGCCCGGACATCCGCGGGATCTGCGTTCACCGCCAGCAGCCGTACACCACAATTGATGTCGAACCCTACTCCCCC
>DAINBR010000153.1:0-7847 GCA_036732865.1 Bacteroidota bacterium
CTACGCAGATCATTCAGCACAAGCACCTGTTGTGTCTCGGCCAGTCCGATCTCCCATGGAATGCCAGCGTGTTTGATGGATGAGAGCGGTGCGGCACCGGTTCCCCCGGAATCCCCACTGATGAGTATCGTGTCCGCATGTGCCTTTGCCACACCCGCGGCGATGGTTCCCACGCCGTATTCGGCAACGAGCTTCACCGAAATGCGCGCGCGCGGATTGACACTTTTGAGGTCATAGATCAGTTGGGCCAGATCTTCAATGGAGTAGATATCGTGATGCGGTGGCGGGGAAATGAGCCCGACACCGGGGGTAGCGTGCCGCGTCTTTGCGATCTGGATGTCAACTTTGTGACCGGGAAGTTGCCCGCCTTCGCCCGGCTTGGCCCCCTGGGCGATCTTAATCTGAATTTCGTCGGCGTTGACGAGATAGTGCGCGGAGACGCCGAACCGGGCTGATGCGACCTGCTTGATCGCGCTTCGCCGGAGATCTCCCCCCGGATCTCTTGTGAAGCGGTCCTGATCTTCACCGCCTTCGCCGCAGTTGGATTTTCCGCCGATGCGATTCATTGCGATGGCAAGCGTTTCGTGCGCTTCTTTGCTGATGGCACCGTACGACATGGCTCCAGTGACGAAACGTGTGACGATCTTCCGCGCAGGTTCGACTTCTTCGAGCGGAACGCTCCGGGTGCCTTTCTTGAACTCCATCAAACCGCGGATATTGACCAATCCCCGGCTCTGGTCGTTCACCATCCGCGTGAATTCGCGGAAGCTCGCCGCATCTGACTGCCGGACGGCCTGTTGCAGCCGCGGAATTGTCAAGGGGTCGATTTGGTGACGTTCACCGTCCTCCCGGAATTGATAGTCCCCTCCAAGGTCGAGGTCAGGTGTGGAGAGCAGAATCTGACGGTACGCGTGTTCATGTTTCATCCTTGCTTCACGGGCAAGGACCTCCAGGCCAACACCACCGATGTGCGACGACGTGCCAGTGAAATACTTGTCTATCACCTCACTATTCAATCCAAGCGCTTCGAAGACCTGTGCACCGCGATAGCTCTGTAACGTGGAGATGCCCATTTTCGACATTGTCTTGAGCAATCCCTTACGGAGCGCCTTCTTGTAGTTCTGCAAGGCCTTGTCAAACGTCATCCCATCGGGCAGAAGTCCCTTCACCGAAAGGTCTTCAAGGGTCTCAATCGCGAGGTACGGATTCACTGCGCTTGCGCCATATCCGATCAACATACAGAAATGGTGGACTTCACGGGGTTCACCGGACTCCACCACAAGTGCCACCTGAGTTCGGGTTTTCTCGCGCACGAGATGGTTGTGCACCGCGGTTAATGCAAGCAGGCTGGGAATCGGCGCATACTCCTCGTCGATACCTCGATCGGAAAGGATGATAATGGTGTACCCGGACTGAATCGCAAGCGTTGCACGGCGACAAAGGCCATCCAGCGCACGCTCGAGCTCCTTTGCGCCACCATCCACCCGGAACAGCATGGGCAACATCGTTGCAAGAAAATCCCCCTGCGACACCCTCCGCATCTTTTCGAGATCGCGGTTCGTAAGAATCGGATCATCAAGCTTCAGAGTGTGGCAATTTTGCGGGGTCTCACCGAGGATGTTGCGCTCCGTCCCGATATAGCTCGTGAGCGACATCACTAGTGCCTCGCGAAGCGAATCGATTGGCGGATTCGTCACCTGCGCGAAGAGCTGCCGGAAGTAATTAAACAATGTCTGCGGCTTGTCCGAGAGGCACGCAGGCGGCGTGTCACAACCCATGGAGCCGACCGGCTCTTCGCCCGTTGTCGCCATTGGACTGATAATCATCCGAAGATCTTCATCGGTGTAGCCGAATGTGCGCTGGCGCTGTACAATGTCTTGCGGATTGAAGCCAAATGCGCGTGGCGGTTCCGGCAGATCCTCGAGGCGAATCTGATTCTCCAGGATCCATTGCCCGTACGGCTGGCGGGCTGCAAGACTCTTCTTCAATTCTTCATCGGGCACAATTCTATGCTCTGTCAGGTCCGCAAGCAACACTTTCCCCGGTTCGAGACATCCCTTAAACATCACATCGGCGGGTTCAACGGGTAGGACACCAGCTTCGGATGCCATGATCAGCAGATTCTGCTTCGTCACAAGGTAGCGGGCCGGCCGGAGACCATTCCTGTCCAGTGTCACACCGATGCAACGGCCATCAGTGAATGCCACCGCAGCTGGTCCGTCCCACGGTTCCATCAACGAAGCATGATACTCATAGAACGCACGTTTCGCGGCACTCATCGTGGCATCCGCATCCCAGGCTTCCGGGATGAGCATAGCCATGACATGTGGCAACGAACGTCCGCCGAGTGAGAGCAATTCCACGGCATTGTCTAGTGCCGCGGAATCACTGCCACCCGGTTGGATAACGGGAAAGATGCGATCGATCTTGTCTCCGAATGCCGGCGACCTGAGGACCGACTGGCGTGCATGCATCCAGTTCATGTTGCCGCGCACCGTGTTGATTTCGCCATTGTGGCAAATATATCGGAACGGATGGGCAAGCTGCCAGCTGGGGAAGGTGTTTGTTGAAAAGCGCTGGTGGACGAGACACAGGGCGCTCGCGGCCGAGGGATCAGAGAGGTCGGTGTAGAATCGAGAAATCTGCGGAGCTAGCAGGAGACCTTTATAAACTATCGTCCAAGTCGACATTGACGGCATGTAAAAGAATTGCCTGTCGTGGATATCTGATGCCGCAATCTCTGCTTCTGCGCGTTTCCGGACAATGTATAGTCTCCTGTCAAGTTCATCCCGATCCATGCCCTCTGCAGTCTGAACGAAGATCTGCTCGATGTACGGCTGCGATGCCCGTGCCGTGCGACCGATTGCATCGGCATCGAGAGGCGTATCGCGCCAACCGAGCACACTCAGGCCCTCCTCCTGGACAATACGGTCGAGAATGCCCTGACATTGAAAGCGTGGTTGTGGCTCGACCGGCAGAAAGACCATCCCGACACCATACTCGCCCTCCTCTGGCAATGTGAACCCGAGTTTCTCGCATTCGGAAGCAAAGAAGGCGTGGGGGACCTGGATGGTAACACCGGCTCCGTCTCCCGTTTCCGGGTCGCAACCGCAGGCACCACGGTGCGTAAGGTTTGCAAGAACTTCAATGCCCTTGGTAATGATCTCGTGGGACTTCTCACCGCTCAGATCCACGACAAAACCAATACCACAGGCATCATGCTCTGTGCAGGGATCATACAGAGGAAATTCGCTGAACATCGTTTCGTCAAGCATGTGTCCACCTTCCGGACAATAGAAACACTCCTCTGTCCGAGGCGAACTTTGCTTGACCTTGTTACGTAGTGGAAATTGGGGTTTTGGGTGTGGGCGTCGCTAGCCTCGGCCGTTCATTAGCTGATCGTAATCAGCGGGAGAACGGGAATGAAGCTAATCGTCGTAATGCCAATAAGGATGAGAGCAAACACGAGCCATGCTACACCGCAGGCGGTTTCGCGCAGCACAAGACGGGCGTTATGTTTGCTGTTGTGCACGGCAGTTGACATGTCAATCTAGTGTCAATATACTAAATAGTTGGCTCTTGTCAAGTGGTGGGATGCAATTGTCTGAGGTTCGCCATGCTAGTTCTCCATACCGAGATTCTTGATCAGCGTTATAAAACGAGATTCCGGGCGGGGATTCAGGACATTTTGGCACAACTCGAACTCAACGACCACACCCGATGGCTTCAGGGCTCAATGTTCTTCGCCGGTGATACAGAGATATCAATCGCCCGTGGCAAACAAGAAGAATGCATCATACCAAAGCAGACGTAAACCTTCATCTTTTTGCTCGGCATGGATTTCCCAAAAGAACATCTTCATCCGCATGGCTCCAGAGGCGCCTGAAATGCTCATATCGTCCAGCGGGACGTTCTCGGATCCCGCGTCCTCGTGTGCTCTGAAGAGACCCGCCACTGTACTGTCGACGTCGATGGTCACAGAATCCAGTGCCGTTCCTTCCTTCCAAAAGACCACCGTCATGCTGTCCAGATTTTGGCTCGCCCTGTAAGTGTATCTCCCGCCACCAAGCCTTCCACTGAGGGGGAAGCCCGGACCGAATCGATGTGAGTGCACCATCTTGTTGTATCCGGTGATATCGCACTGGCCCTCGTAGTTCGGTCGAAAAACCATTTCGCCACCGGAAATCTGGCGCGCCCGGATGAACTCAAGACCTATCAGCGAGCACACATCCGATGGGTCCTTGTACCCGACGCCGGGTGCAGCGGCTTCTTTTCTCAGCGGTTGATCGAACCAGGGCTGAATTGCATCATATCCGTGCATGTCATGGAGGTAGGAGAGTATCGCACTGACCTCCCAGGTATCTCTCCCATAAACGTTCCCGCTGCTCTTGTGCACTTTGCCATCCTGAAGGAGTGCGTTCTTCTTCAGAAGGGATTCCAGCCGCACAACCTGGCTCCGTTCCGACACAGGGAGTGCGCCCCATGGACCGAGGCTGACGATGAGTATGCCCACGCACAGCGAAGCCGGGATGAATTTGATGTCTTTCGCAGGTCGAAGGAGGAAGTAGAGTATCGTGAGGACGAGCCAGACCCCGAGTGCGAGGGCAAGGTATCGCCCTTCTGTCATTCCGTATTCTGTCACGCGGCGCCACACGGCAAAGAAGAGCATGACTACCAACGGTATCAAGACCACATAGAACCACCGTATGAGCGAGCGGATCCAGATGTTTTCGGTTTGGTGACCCAGCGGATGCAACAGCAGCAGCGAGAACATCCCTGTTCCCGCAAAGCCGAGGATCAGTTTGCTGACCCAGCCCTGCGGCCAATCCCACGATATGAGGATCTTCGCAAGATACGCATAGAGGATGGCCAGGTAGACGAACACAATCGGCAAAAGGATGTAGTAGGTAAAGATTCTGAGTCCCTTCGGGTACTCCCGGGCCCCCTCAAGTTCGTCGAGGTTTCGCGGGATCCCGGCGAGGAAGAACCAGGTGGTGAAGAGAATGCTCATGAGCACCCAGAGTTCCTCGTAGCGGTTGCCCGGGATCTGCATGCCGAAAAGGTTGTCCAATGCCGCCAGGGCGAACGCGAGACCGCCGAACAAGACGTGGGCAAAGAGGAGCGCGACGAGGATCCTGAGGAAGAGGTTTTTGTTGTACTGCCAGAACCCGTTGATCTCCCCTTTCCCTGTCCATGGTGCTACTGCGACCAGCATGTGTGCAGCCAGAGCAAACAGGAGGAGGCAGACAACGGCAGAGGCGGGCGCCTCGGGCACGTTGCGAGGAACGGTGGAAGCGTAGATCACGAGAAGCACGACACCGGCGCACTGGATTCCCCATGAAAGGATCGGTCGCCATCGCCTCTTCTCGCCGGTCAATCGGAGGGCGATAAGAAGTGGGATGCCCAAAATCCCGCCATAGAGGAAGCTCCAGAGGATGGTCGGCTGGGGAGGTCCCTCACGGTCCAAGAGGATTATCCCCGCGACGGTTGCTGTTGCAGCGCTGACCAAGACGAGAGGGAAGCGGGAGAGTGTCTGGAGGGCATCGTGCACGGCGTTGCGCAAAGATGCGAGTTTCATGGCGGTTCTCCTGAAAAAGTGCCCCCCCGATGGTAACGCATGCCCGGACGGAATATGTCAAAGAAATATCACAATTGTGTAGAGAATCAGAATGAAGAAGGTATGGGGCGATGGGAGAGCGTCAGTCTGCGACGAGAGCGATCACCTCTTGCAGCAGCGGTTTGTGCACGCTGCTCACATAGGTGAACCGTACGTGGAGTTCTTCCGGCCTGTTGCGAACCAGGTTGTACGCCGATGCAAAAAGCTCCGAGGGGTGATCTTCGGGGTGCCCGCCGAATCGTGCATTTCCTGAATACTCTCCGTCCCGGAAGAGGTAGAACAACGCCGTTTCCTTAAGACGATCCCACAAGCGGGCGGCGTGCCCGAGAGATGCGCTGTCCAGCATGCGATAGTGGACGTGCCCGAATTCATGGGTCAGAAGCGACCGCAGTATCCCCCGGTTATTGAAGAGCATGAAGTAACTACTTGAGATGAACAGCGTCTTGCCCGATTGTCCCGCTTCTGCAAAATTCTCTATGCTATGACTGATATGCAGGGTGTCGATGGCATACGACGAGCCTACGGTCTGGTTGAACGAGTCGATGAGTGCCGTGACGAACTCCGTCAGTTGCCTATAGCGCTTATGAAACTCATCCGGCGGGCACTCGTTGTACAGCGCCATGACACTGTCGGGCGGAACGGGTATGAGGGAATCGTACAACTCAATCTGCGCCCGTTGCGATATCGTCACCCGCACACGGTCATGCGCGGGCGATGAGTCCACCACGGTCGAAGCGCATCCTGCACAAAGGAGGAAGAGGGCGGCAACGATCAGATACGACGGTGTACGCACGGGCATTGGCATGGATGCTTCGCCAATGTACGCCTTTTGTGCAGCAACCTCAACATGCCCGGTGGGAGGGTGCGCCGGACCGGCAAGAAGCAGCGGAGCGCCCTTTTCGGGGCGCTCCGCGAGCCTGCAGTGGGGAAATTCTCTCCCTACTGTTTGGCGAAGATCAGACTGCGCTCACTTCACGAGGATCATCTTGGCCGCCCGGACAAAACCTGGGGTCTGCAGCCGATAGATGTAGATGCCGCTGGCAAGCCCCCTGCCGTCGAAACTCACTTCGAAGGAACCTCCCGGCACGTCATTGTTGACAAGCGTCGCAACCAGCTGGCCCAGGATGGAGTAGACCTCGAGCGTCACGAACTGGCGCTGGGGCAGGGAGAACCGGATGGTCGTCGCAGGGTTGAATGGATTCGGATAATTCTGTTCAAGTGCAAATCCTTCCGGCACTACGGAAGTAAGGAGATCCGGTTCGACCGCGGTCACGGGGAATGATGACAGATAGTTCGTGTACTGTGGATCGAAGTTCGTCCACTTCGCAGTCCACTGCTCGCTCATCGCCTCTGTCGGGTCAAACGCGCCCGTGTACGACGTCAGTTCGAACGATGACAAGCGCGGATTCGAGAAGTCGGCAGATCCGATCAACGGAGAGCCTGCGGCAGGAACCGGGTTTGGCGCATTCATCGAGCGGACATCGGTGAGGCGAAGAGCGCTTGGCATGCGCGGTGCAGAACCGGCATTCGCGTAGGCCGGCGTCGCAAACCACGCGGCAACTCCTGCCCACTGTGACGAATCGTGAACAGTCGATGAGCCGCTTGGCCGCGCCGTTGCAGCCAGATTCGTATTTCGGATCTGGAGGGAGTCGGCGTTAGCCGCGGCTATGGTGTTGATGTCACGGATTCTGAATCCCCAGGGATAGCCGAGGATAGCGGAGTTGTAAATGCTAATGCGCGTCGAACGGCGGAGCAGCGCGCTGTACTGGAACTTGTTCCCCGGGGGCAGGTTGCCCACGAGAGAATCCGTCCGCTCGGGTCCGACCATCGTGACGTTGCTGAACAGAGCCGACGTGAACGGGAGCTCGGTGGATGTTGCAGACCCGTCATTGTCGGATTCGAAGCCGTTGCTCTCGCCTGTGGGGTCCCACTGGTTCGGATCGCGCAGGGCAAACGCATACTGCACCCTCCCGGAGTAGCCGAAGTCTGTATCGAATTCATCGTCGGTGGTACCGTACGTGACAAGGTGTTTTGCGTTCACGGTTCCACCGAACCACTCGTACGCATCATCGTCGGCATAGCTCACCTGAACATGGTGGATCTCGGTGGCAGCACCCACTCCGCCCATTGTCAGACCGTTGACTTCATTGTTGAGCTGGAAGCGATACCCGCCAAACTCGATGCGGACATAGCGGAAAACACCGCTGTTGTCATTCGGGTCATTGCCGCC
>DAINBR010000154.1:0-7845 GCA_036732865.1 Bacteroidota bacterium
GCGAAGCACCCCTCTGCGTCATCGCGGCATCTACCCCGGTTGATTGTTTCGGTGCAACGTATGAAGCTGCAAGGATCGCGGTCAAATTCATGACACCGGTGATGTGCCTCACGGACGGATACCTTGGCAACGGCGCTGAACCATGGCGCGTCCCCAGGGTTGAAGATCTTGCACCAATTCCGGTGCACTTTGTCACGGACCCGAAGGGATTCCAGCCATACTCCCGTGACCCGGAGACCCTGGCACGCCCATGGGCGATCCCCGGCACACCGGGACTCGAGCACCGCATCGGCGGACTGGAGAAAGACCAGCTGACCGGCAACATCAGCTATGACCCCGACAATCATGATGCCATGGTGAAGATACGCGCTGAGAAGATCGAGCGGATCGCAAATGATATCCCCCTGCAAACGGTCGAAGGGGATGCAACGGGCGATCTGCTTGTCGTTGGTTGGGGGAGCACCTATGGTTCAATCCGGACAGCCGTCGCGGCCGCGCGGGAACGCGGCCTCTCCGTGTCACATGCTCATATTACCTATCTCAATCCATTTCCGAGAAACCTCGGCGATGTTTTGCACAACTTCGCACGGTTCCTTGTGCCGGAAATCAATAACGGACAATTGATCCGCCTGTTGCGGGCGAAGTATCTCATCCCTGCAACCGGATTCAACGCCATCAAAGGACTCCCGCTCCGCGCCGAAGAGATCGAGAACGCAATCATGGAAATCCTTGGAGGGAACAATGGCTGAGACGGCCCCCGCAAAACTCACGATCAAAGATTTCCAGTCGGACCAGGACGTCCGGTGGTGCCCCGGTTGCGGTGACTATTCCATCCTGGCTCAGATCCAGAGGGTGTTTCCCGAATTTGCTCACCGGAAGGAAAACTACGTCGCGGTCTCGGGCATCGGATGTTCCAGCCGCTTCCCCTACTATATGGATGTGTACGGGCTGCACGGAATTCACGGACGCGCCCCCGCAATCGCATCCGGCGTCAAACTGGCCAATCCGAAACTCGACGTCTGGGTGGCAACCGGCGACGGCGATGGTCTGAGCATCGGCGGCAATCACATGATTCACATGCTCCGCCGCAATGTCGATATCAAGGCCCTCCTTTTCAATAACGAGATCTATGGGTTGACGAAAGGGCAATTCTCTCCCACCTCCCAGCTTGGGCAGATCACCAAGTCCACTCCGGCAGGCGTGATCGACCAGCCGTTCATCCCCGTTTCCCTCGCGCTGGGCGCAGGCGCAACTTTTGTCGCCCGGACCATGGATCGTGACCCCAAGCATTTGCAGGAAATCATTCGCCGCGTAGAAAAACACCACGGGTCGGCATTCGTGGAAATCTACCAGAATTGCGTGGTGTTCAACGACGGCGCATTCTTCCAGTACACCGAGAAAGAGAGCCGCGACGACAACGTGGTGTACCTTGAACACGGAAAACCGCTCGTGTTCGGTAAGAACGGTGCGAAAGGGGTGCGGCTCAACGGTTTCACGCCGGAAGTCGTCGACATTACCAACGGAAAATACTCGGCCGCCGATCTCCTCGTCCATAACGAAAATGATTCGACGTTGGCGTTCATCCTCGCGAACATGATTCATGACCCCGGGTTGCCCCGTCCCATGGGCGTCTTCCTCGCACAGGAGCGCACCACGTACGAAGACGCGGTGCAGGCACAGATCGCGAAGGCAAAGGCGAAAAAGGGAGAGGGGAATCTGCAGAAACTCCTTGACGGCGACGAAACCTGGGAGATCGCCTGACCCCCCCGACACACTGACGATGCGCACAGGGAGGCCTCGCCTCCCTTTTCTGTTCGTGGCAAATTTTCTATATTGTACCACGACTCCAGATGAAGACACTACTCCAGTTCTTTCAGCACCATCTCCGGTTCGTCCTGACCACCCATGTGAATCCGGACGGCGATGCCATAGGGTGTGAAATGGCACTCGGCCTCTGGTTGCAGTCCCAGGGCAAGACGGTGCACATCATCAACCACGATGCAACCCCCTTTGTCTACCGTTTTCTCGATCCCAACGGCATCATCCGCGTGTTCGACCCTGCCACCGATGCGGCGACCCTTGCTGATGCAGACGCCATCGTGCTCCTCGACACGAACCACGTGAGCAGGGTGCAGTCGATGGAACCTTTCGTCCGCAACAGCCCGGCTGCAAGAATCTGCATCGACCACCATCTGGACCCGGAACCGTTCGCCGATCTCGCACTCATCAACCCCGACGCAACCTCAACGGGCGAGATTCTCTATCATCTGTTCCAGGCGGCATCTTCACACGCCATCCCCCCGCGCGTCGCACAGGCACTGTATGTCGCCATCCTCACCGATACAGGATCGTTCCGCTATCCCCGTGTCAATGCAGAGACCCATCGCATGGTCGCCCGGCTCATCGAATGGGGCGCCGATCCCGTCGACCTCTACAACCGGGTCTACAACCGGTGGTCGCCCGGACGGTTGCGGCTTCTCGGAGAAATGCTCAGCCGCATCGAAATCGCATACGGCGGACGGCTGGTCCACGTCAGCATAACACAGGAGATGCTCCGGCGAACCGGTACGCTGGAAGAGGACACGGACAATTTTACTTCGTATCTCATGAGCATGGATGGTGTTGTTGCAGGGATCCTTTTTGTCGAAATGAGACAGGGGTTCAAGATCAGCTTCCGTTCGCGCGGCGATGTCCCCGTCAATAAACTGGCGCAGGAGTTCGGCGGCAACGGGCACCTGAATGCAGCCGGAGCGAGGTTCGCCGATGGATCGCCGGCGGAAGTCCATGCCGCTGTCGTGGCAGCCGCAGAGAAATATGTCAACGAAAGGAGCTAGCTAAGCATGATGCATGTTGCCGTCCGCGCGATTCCACCCGCAAACACGACATCGGATCTCCTCGCCATTCCCGCATTCGAAGGCAAGGACCTCCTACGGAATACGACGGAGCAACTGGCCGCGCTCGGCGGCACACGGCCTCCAGAGCTCACCACAAAGGCGTTCTCCGGAAAGAAAGGTCAGACGCTGCTCGTGCATTCCGCCGTACGGCACCGGCAAGTGCTTCTGCTCGTTGGGCTTGGACGGGCGGCAGACCTTGATCTGGAGCAGCTGCGCAGGCTGGGCGCAGCGGCAGTGAACTCAGCGCGCTCGGTACGCACAAAAGCGATCGCCTGCCTTGAACCGGCCCCAGCGGTGACCGACCCGGCTGCAACGCACCCGCCGATCCCGCCGGAGGAAGTCGCTCAGAGCATTGTCGAAGGTGCCCTGCTCGCCGCGTACCGTTACGACAAGTACCTGACATTGAATCGCCAGGAGCAATTCACGCCGGCCTGGTTCACGCTCATTGCTTCGTCAAAGAACCGCGTGCGTCAAATGGGCCGCGGTGCAGAACGTGCCCGGACATTGTGCAGGTCGGTCTACCTCGCACGTGACCTCGCAAACGCCCCTGGGAACGAGATCACTCCCGAAGCCCTTGCGCGAGCAGCACGCGCCGTGGGACGCAGCGGCGGCGTGACCGTCTCTGTTCTCGATGAACGCCGGATCTCCCGCCTCGGCATGGGAGGACTCATCGGCGTTTCTCAGGGGAGCGCCCACCCGCCCCGATTCATCATTATGGAGTACAGGCCCCGCCGGTCCAGCCGCCGTTCTCCGACTGTTGTCCTTGTAGGAAAGGGTGTGACGTTTGATTCGGGCGGCATTTCAATCAAACCGTCTGCGAACATGGCTGAAATGAAAATGGACATGTCCGGAGCTGCATCGGTCATCGGCACTCTTCAGGCTGCTGCCGCGCTCGCCCTTCCAGTGCACCTTGTCGGGCTGATTCCGGCTGCAGAAAACCTGCCGGGCGGGCGGGCGCTTAAACCCGGGGATATCCTCACGCATCTGAATGGCATGACATCCGAAATCGACAACACAGACGCCGAAGGACGCCTGATTCTTGCCGATGCCCTGGTCTATGCGGAACGATACTCCCCCGATCTCATCATTGACCTCGCGACGCTGACGGGGGCGATCGTGGTCGCGCTCGGGAGTTTTGTCACGGGAATGCTGGGGACGGCGCCAGCTGCGATGCGCCGGATGGAAGAGGCCGGACGCCGCACGCACGAACGCGTGTGGGAACTTCCGCTGTTCGAAGACTATGAACGGCTGATCAAGAGCGATATCGCCGACGTGAAAAACACCGGAGGACGCTGGGCCGGGGCAATTACGGCCGCCCTCTTCTTGAAGAAATTCACGGGCGCACACCCCTGGGTCCACCTCGATATCGCCGGTACGGCAATCGTGGAAGAAGCCGGCGGGTACATCCCGAAAGGCGGATCCGGCGTCGGGATCAGATTGCTCGTAGACTTCCTCCGACACTGGAATGATCATTGAGCGACCTATGAAGCGCACATCACCTACTCTTTTCCTCCTGCTGACCCTCGGTCTGGCCGGAAGTCACGCGCAGCCGCCGGTGCTGCCGGAAATACATATCCCGATGCATATCGAATCCCTTGTGCTGCCCGGTCGGGATGCGACGACGTGGGTCATTCATCTCAACTATCGCATCGACCGGGAATTCTTCGTCCCCGTACGAAATACAGATCCAGCGGTGGACGGCCTGTATCGGCGATCGGGAGAGATCCTCGTCGAGCTCGCCGATTCCGCCGGTTCATCACATGAACGACAGATTGACCGGATCGACATGCCGGAAGACAACCCCGTCGCTTCGCCGGAACAACCGCATTGGGTACAGGGAACCGCATCCTTTACAGTGCCTCCCGGAACGTACAGTATGTTCTTCGAAGCCACGGACACGGAATCACGGCGGCGGCAGATCAGGAAGGACATTAAAGCACGTACCCCGCGAGGTGATCTCGACAGCCTCACGATCACCGGAACCACGTTTGTCGAAGCCGCACATGGAGAATCTCCGGATACATTGATCATGGAGAATTTCGGCGGTGATTTTCTTTTCGGCAAGAATAGCGCCCTGCTCGTCGGTCTTCACCTTCCCGGTGACACAAGCACGACCGTTCAAGCCCGCTGGGCATTCACCCTGGCGGAACTCAAGCGCGAACCTGGTTCGAGCCCGATCGCTGACAGCCTGTCGCACATCCGGGTAGTCCGGCGGAGACACCTCCACTTGTCCTCATCCTCTGAGGAAGTTCGCGGTCTCTTGCGTGCCGACAGCACGACCACTGCAGCGTTCGCGGTCATCCCGATGAACACGGCTCTTCTCCCCTTGCGGGACTACACGCTTCGTCTCGACCTGACGACGGCTCAGGGGAGACACAGAACACTGAGCCACCCGTGCCGCGCCGTGTGGCCGGAGATGCCGTTCTCGCTGAAGAATGTCGACGGTGCACTCGAGGCGTTGCGTTTCATCACGACGGAGAAGCAGTTGGATTCCATCAGGCGCGGGTCCTTCGAAGACCGAAGGGATGCACTTGAGACATTCTGGCGTTCGCGGGACCGGTCTCCAGGCACTGCACGGAACGAAGTCATGGCGGAATACTACCGCCGCGTGGACCACGCCACCAGGAATTTCGGGACGCTGAGGATTCCTGACGGATCCCGGAGTGACATGGGAAAAATCTTCATTCTCTACGGTTCCGCCACTCGAACTGAACGTTCGCTGAATCCCGGCGGTGGGCACATTGAGACTTGGTTCTACGACCGTCTGCGAAAGAAGTTCGTGTTCGTGGATCAGGACAAGAAGGGCACATACACTCTGGCAGCCACTGCCCCGCTATGAAGCCACACATCGCCATCACGGTCGGGGATTTCAACGGGATCGGCCCGGAGGTGGTCCTCCGGAGCATCCGCACGAGGGCGGTCCGCGATTCCTGTGTGCCTGTTCTTGTCGGGCCAGCGAATGCGTTCCAGTACTATGCGGGGATCGGCGGGGTGCGGCTCGCGCTGACCCCGTTCAACGACCGCAATCCCTCACGCGGCACACTGTTCGTTGAGAGCTCGGAAGTCCCCGCCCAGCGGATCGTTCCCGGTACTCTGTCACAGGTTGCGGGCACGGCAGCGGCCTCGGCGATCGCCACAGCAGTTCGCATGGCGCTGCGGGGCGACGTGGATGCGATGGTGACTGCGCCAGTGTCAAAACAGGCACTGCATCTTGCGGGCGTTCGTTTCCCGGGGCAAACGGAGATGGTGCAGCAGCTTTCGCGATCGCGCCATGTCGCCATGATGCTGGTGTCCCCCACCCTGCGGGTAGGACTGGTGACGATCCATATACCTCTGTCGGATGTCCCGCGCACACTCACGCCGGCGCTGGTCATTGAACGCATTTCGGTGATCCATGCGGCTCTCAGGCAAGATTGGGGCATCCCCCGACCAGCGCTTGCAGTCCTCGCTCTTAACCCCCACGCCGGCGAGGGAGGCGACATCGGCACGGAGGAGCAACGCGTTATCCTCCCCGCTCTCGAACGGCTGCGGACGAAAGGCCTCCGCCTTGATGGCCCGTTTCCCGCCGACGGGTTTTTCGCACGGTACCATCCGGGGGTATACGACGGCGTCGTCGCCATGTATCATGACCAGGGATTGATACCGCTCAAGATGTCATCCCGTGGACGGGCGGTCAATGTGTCCGTCGGATTACGCATTGTCCGGACATCTCCCGATCACGGCACGGCTTTCGATCGAGCCGGACGCGGCACCGCCGATCCCCGCAGTATGGTGGAAGCCATTCTTCTCGCAGTTCGCATCGCCCACAACAGACGCCGAATCTGAGGCACCCATGATCCGCTTCAGTGATGTCAGTTTTTCCTTCGGTCCCTCCCCCGTTCTGGAAAACGTCTCGTTTGAAATCCAACCCGGGGAGTTTGTGTTTCTCGTCGGGCAGACGGGATCAGGCAAGAGCACGATCCTCAAACTGATCTACATGGAGATCAAGCCCACCAGCGGCACTGTCATGGTCGGCAAGTACCTGTCCTCACAGATTCTGCACAGGGAGACTCCTCTTCTGCGCCGCACGCTCGGCGTTGTTTTTCAGGATTTCCGGCTGCTCGACGACCGGAACGTATTCGACAATGTGGCGTTCGCCCTTCATGTCACGAGTGTGAGCGGAACGGAAATCAAGAAACGGGTGATGCGCGCCCTCGCGGAAGTCGGCCTCAGCCATCACAGGAACAGGATGCCCTCGGAGCTCTCCGGGGGTGAACTGCAACGCGTGGTAATCGCACGCGCGCTCGTCAACAACCCGCACTTTCTCCTCGCCGACGAACCCACCGGCAACCTGGATCCAACAACGTCGCGCGAGATCCTCCAACTGTTGAAGGATATCAACACGCGGGGTACCGCGGTGATCATGGCAACGCACAACTACGAATTGGTACGAAGGGTTAAAGAGAGGATTTTGCAGGTCCGCGAAGGGAAGATCTACGAAGTGGAAATGCGGGCAGGCTGAATTCAGAGGTTCACCGTCTCCACCCGAAGGACCTCCGGAACCTCGTTCATCACCATGCGCTCCACCCCGGCACGCAGGGTCATCTGGCTCATCGGACAGATTCTGCATGTCCCGATCCAGCTGATCTCGAGCACGCCGTCATCGCGCATCTTCACAAACTCCACATCCCCGCCGTCTTTCTGCAGGAACGGACGAATATCAGCCAGCGCCGAATGAATGCGTTCTTCAATGCTCATGGTTATGTCAGCTGAATATCCACGTGTGTGTCGGCTGTACGGGCGGCATTGCGAATACTCACCTGCGCCGCCATGTTCCTGGCTATCCGCCGGATGCTATCCCCCGGCCCCCCCGGCTGCCCGTCAAGGACTACCGGCTTACCCTCGTCTCCGCTCACGCGGATGCTGGTGAAAATCGGTATCTCACCTAGAAACGGCACGCCGAGTTCTTCCG
>DAINBR010000155.1:0-4381 GCA_036732865.1 Bacteroidota bacterium
AGATCGCCGCCCCCATCAGATCCCGGAACTCGATCAACCCACCGTCTCTATTGTCCAGAGGGACTTCGACGTAACACTGACCTGTTTGCGGAGCGTAGTTTACCACCACCATCCGGGCCCCTCCCGCGGAATGGGACCACCAGAACACCAGAAAGTTGTTCCACGTGTAGTTCTCGTGCCAAGCCGCCCGGCATTCCAGCAGCCGCCACTCTCCCTGACGCATCACCGGGTTGCAGATTGCGTTGAGCAGCTCACGGTAAAAAGCGGCGCACCGCGGGTTCAACGGCTCCTCCGGACGCCGGCAGAGCTGAGCCGGCACACGCACCGTCCGCCTGTCCATCTGCCCCTCGTGAACAAGCACCATACCTGGAACGGTGAACGTGACCACGGCCGCGGCGAAACGCCATGCTTCCGAGGGAAGCACTCGCGCAGCCCGCTGTTCATCGTGATTCTCCAGGAACCGGATCGACCGGCTCTGGTACGCGAGCTCCGCTTTCAGGTGGTCATGAACTGACGACGCCCCCTCATGCAGAAGCCGGTCGTACAGGGTCTTGTCATAGGTATACTGAAATCCAAGTTGCTGAAGATCCCACTCGCGATTCCAGTATGACTCGGCGAGAAACAGGAAATCAGGATGGAGCGCGTGCACCCGCCCGATGGCTTCGTCCCAGAATTCCCGCGTAGCTTCATCGCGTGGTTCGACAAGAAGGTAGTCCTTCCACGTGCGCTGGAAGACATCGTTTAATAACAGCATCGCCATGTCGCACCGCACACCATCACACAATGCGGAAACCCGTCCGAGCTCCTGAATAATCGCGGTGCGCGCCACCTGTGAGCGATGATTCAATTGCGCAGTGTCAGTCCAACCGGGAAACATCGGATCCCGGCCGTGGGCGATCACCCGTTCTCCCCTGTCGGTATCGGCATGGAAAAAGATGGAGGGATGTTCCCGCGCAGCCCCGGCGTATCCGTTGACATACCATTCCGGGTGGAGACGCAACCATGCGCAATCCCGCGCAGTATGGTTGGCCACGAAATCCAGCATCAGCCCCAGGCCTCTCCGCGCCAGGCGGGTCCGCAGGCGACGGAGAGCGGCGCTCCCGCCAAACTCTGGCGCGACCCGGTATGACCGAATTGCATAGGGGCTTCCCGTCACGTCCTCGAGACGGAAATCGGGAAGCGCGGCAAGGTATTCTTCCTGAAGGCCGGCGTCTTTGCGGGCTATATCGCGGCTGATCTCGCTTCGCGTCCAGACACCCATCAACCAGATGGCATCGAAACCCAATGATGCCCATTCGTCAATAAGTGTGCCCGGGAGATCCCCCAGGGTGAGTGCTTTCCCCGCCGACAGTGAACATTCCCGCATCAACACGTTTGTGTTTACTTCATACAGTACCGGGTGTTTCGTTTCACGCAGTCTCAATTGTGGAGCCGCTGTCTTCGGCATGGGATGACTCCCGAGATGATTTCCCTCCGTTGGCTCCCTGAATCACCAGCACAATCTCGCCCCGCGGCGCTTTCCGCCGCACCCCTTCCAGCAGGTCAGAGAGCGACCCCCGCCGGATTTCTTCAAATTTTTTTGTCAGCTCGCGCGCAAGCACCGCCTGCCGGTCCCCCAGCGCTGTCGCGAGATCCTGCAATGTTCTCTCCACCCGGTGAGGGGCTTCGTACACGACGATTGTTCGGGCTTCTTCTTTGAGCAGCCGCAACCGCGTTGCGCGCCCCTTCTTCAGCGGCAGGAACCCTTCAAACACGAACCGGTCGGTGGGAAGCCCGCTCGCCACCAGCGCAGCCAGCACGGCACTTGCGCCGGGGATCGGAATCACGCGGACACCAGCATCCACCGCGGCACGCACAAGTGCGAACGCCGGGTCGGAGATCGCCGGCGTTCCCGCATCCGTCACCACCGCGATGGTCTCTCCGTGCCGCAGACGATCCACAAGATCCGTGACACGCCGCCGCTCATTGTAACTGTGGTAGCTCACCATCGGCTTCTTGATGCCCAGGTGCGCCAGCAGAACGCCGCTCGTGCGCGTGTCCTCCGCAGCCACACAATCGACCCCTTCCAGAATCGCGGCGGCCCTGCGTGAGATGTCTTCCAGATTTCCGATCGGCGTTGCGACGACGTACAGCGCCCCCTTAATGATCTCTTCCTTCATATCCCCCAATCCCTGGCGTACCGGAAATCGATGTTGACGGTGCGATGCGATACTTTAGCGATCAGCGGCGGGCGCCGCTTGAACTGACTGCGTAACACCATCCCCCGGATCCGCTGGATGAGCTCAGGCGAGAATCCGGCTGCGATGCACTCATCGTCCGTGCGGCGTTCATCGACCATCAGATATAACAGGCGGTCCGCCTCGACATACGTGAAGCCGAATTCCCCTTCATCAGTCTGTCCGTCCCAGAGATCCGCAGAAGGTTTCTTGGCCACAATGTGCTCCGGCAGTCCAAGCGCGCGCGCTAATTGCCAGACCTGTGATTTGTACAGGTCACCGAGCGGATTGATCGCGCATGCCATATCGCCGAACAGAGTTCCGTACCCGAGCAACAACTCGGTTTTGTTGCTCGTGCCGAATACGAGGGCATGGTCACGCTGTGAAAGGTCGTACAGGATGATCATCCGTTCACGTGCCATCACATTTCCAGCCCGCACCTTGCCTGCATCACCGATCATCTGCAGATAAGGTTCCACCATCGCCGTAATGTCAACCACTTCTGTCTGTATCCCCGTGTGCTGGGCCACTAGCCTGGCGTCGGAAGCACTCTCGGGATTACTTGTGCGGTAAGGCATGACCACACCCAGGACATTTTCCGGCCCCAGGGCTTTTGCGGCGAGAGCGGCGCAGACGGCGGAATCGACACCTCCGGAAAGCCCGAGAACCCCCCTCGTGAAGCCTGCCTGCCGGGTTTCGTCTTTCAGGAAATCTACGAGGAGGCGCTCCACAAATTGGGGCTCGAGCAATAGCGACTGGTGAAGTTTGCTTGCAGTTTCCATGCGAAATGTTACGAAATTTCAGCGCACTATTCAATATCGGCAATCGTCGCAGAAATCTTGATTCTCCGGGCTATTATAGGTATTCTTTTACGGTGGGGTTGAAGTATCACGATCGCCGGGACAATGCATGAAGTACATGAGAGGCATCTTTGTTGTTGCATTTTGTGTAATGGTCCAGCCTGCATCTCCGGCATCGAAGATCGGTGGGCACCTCGCACACCTGATGAACGCTGACGGCGACGGCGACTCCTATGCCGTCTGGGTCACGTTTACCGACAAGGGACCGACGGGACTCCGCAAGATGCCTTGGCCAGCAGCCCTTGTCTCGGAGCGCTCGCTCATGCGCCGGCGCAATGTTCTTCCAGAAGATGCCCTCGTGGACGTGGCCGATCTCCCGATCGAAGAGAGCTATGTAGCAGCACTGCATGCGGCCGGTGCCAGAATCCGCCAGCGCTCCCGCTGGTTCAACGCTGTGAGCCTGGTGGCATCTCACGAGCTGATCCAGCGGCTCTCGCTCCTCCCCTTCGTACAACATATAGAGCTCGTTGGCAAATACGGTAAACGGCGCGGTGAATTGCCGGCCGATGCCGCACCTCCACCGGCCACCCGGCTACGGAAGGACGAACGGACACACACGCTCGATTACGGTCCGTCATTCAATCAGCTCTTCCAGATCAACGTCCCGGCGGTGCACGACCTGGGCAATCACGCCGAGGGAGTCATTGTCGGTGTATTTGACAACGGGTTCCGCCTTCTCACGCATGAAGTGTTCGCCACGATGAACATTGTTGCCACGCGTGATTTTGTGGAACACAAAACCAGCGTCGTCCCCAGCAATCCCGCGCCGAATTTCGGCGACCATGGCGTGAACACGCTTTCGACGATCGGCGGCTACAAGCCCGGCCAATTAATCGGGCCTGCCTTCGGCGCGTCCTATATTCTCGCACGCACGGAGAATGACAGCAGTGAGACTCCCGTCGAAGAGGACAACTGGCTCGCAGCAATGGAATGGGCTGACAGCATAGGAGTCCAGGTGACGAGTACTTCTCTCGGGTACGGCAATTCCGATGAATACCCCTATCCCCCGCCGTACGAAAGCTGGACATGGGAAGACATGAATGGGCGGACCACACTTGTTTCCCGCGCTGCCGCTATGGCTGTGCGCAAAGGAATAGTCGTTCTGAATTCCGCAGGCAACGAAGGGTACAACGCATCACACAATACGCTGAATGCGCCATCGGACGCTGACAGTGTACTGGCAGTCGGTGCCGTTACGCTGGGCGGTGGCCGCGCATCGTTCAGTTCTGTCGGGCCATCAACGTCGGATCCGCCGCGCATCAAGCCTGACGTCGTGGCGCTGGGAACAAGCGTCTATATTGCCGG
>DAINBR010000155.1:4391-7803 GCA_036732865.1 Bacteroidota bacterium
AGCCCGGCCGAATACGACTACGGACAGGGGACTTCGTTCGCCTGTCCGCTGGCAGCCGGTGTTGCGGCACTTCTCGTCAAGGTCGCACCGCAGGCAACACCTATGGCCATCGTGAACGCGATGAAGGCCACGGCATCCAATGCCGATTTTCCGAACAACTTTGTCGGCTGGGGGGTCCTCAATGCAAGAGCGGCGCTCGATTATCTGATGGGCGGTGATACCTCTGTTACTCCCGGTCTCCCCGCAGCCTACGCGCTCGAACAAAACTATCCTAATCCATTCAACCCGGCGACAAAGATCAGATATCGCATTGAGGGACCGGGCACCAGCTGGGTCCGTCTGGCGGTCTGCGATCTGCTTGGGAGAGAGATTGCAGTCCTGGTGAATGGCTTTCAGGTCCCCGGCAACTACGAGTTGCCTTTCGTTGCCTCAGGCCTCGCAAGCGGGGTATACGTCTACCGCCTGGAGGCACTAGGCACAAAGAACAGTTTTGTGGAATCAAGAAAAATGGTCGTCGTGCGATGAGACCATCGGCTTGATCATCCCTTGAGGAATTTCGTCCCCAGAGCGCCGCAAATCGGGCACTTCTCAGGAGCCTTTCCGAATTCAATATACCCGCAGGTCGGACAAAGATAGAATTCACTCACTGCAAGATCCTTGCCGCTTTTTGCCGCTTGAATTGCCTGCGTGTACAGGCGCGCGTGTACCGCCTCCGCCTGTACGGCATAATCGAACATCCGCTTCGCCTTGTGTCCTGTTTTCTCGGCCTCGGTGAGCATCGGCGGATACATCGTCGTAAATTCGTACGTCTCACCATTGATCGCCGCCTGAAGGTTGTCAACGGTAGAGCCGATGCCATCCAGGCTCTTGAAGTGCCCATCGGCATGTGTCTTTTCAGCTTCAGCGGTCAAACGGAAAAGCTTCGCAATATTGGGAAGTCCGTCATGTTCTGCTTTCTTGGCAAAGGCAGTGTATTTCTGGAAGGCCTGGCTTTCTCCGGCAAAAGCTACTTTGAGATTTTCAATCGTTGAGGGCATTGCAGCTCCTAGGTGGTTGTGTGATTAGTACATAGTGCATGTGACATAGTGGAACAGATGAGACTTCCCGCATACATCGAGCGTCTCATCATCGACAACCTACCGCACAGCCTGTAACGCCTTGCGCATTATCCCGATCCCTAAGTCAATCTCCGCTTTGGAGACCGTCAACGGCGGGCGGAAGCGGATCGAACGCTCTCCACTCGGCAGAGTAATAAGACCGCCTTCAAATGCCTTCTCGCGAATCCTGGTTCTCAGCTCGGGCGTTGATACGTCGAAGGCCGCGAACAAGCCGAGGCCGCGGGAGTTCGAAATACTCGACGGAAACTCCGCTTCAAGTCCGTTCAGATGCGATACAAGGTATGCGCCCATGACTCTGGCGTTTTCGACCAGCGAATCTTCCTCGATGATCTCGAGGTAGCGCTGCGCGCGAACCATATCCACAAGGTTCCCGCCCCACGTTGAGTTGAGTCGGCTGGAAACAGCAAAGACGTTATCCTGTACCTCTTCGATGCGTTTGCTGCACAGGAATCCGCAGACTTGCATTTTTTTGCCGAATGAAATCATGTCCGGCTCGACGAAATGCTGATGGGCCCACATTTTCCCGGTCAAGCCGATTCCGGTTTGTACTTCGTCCATGATCAGCATTGCTGCGTTTTCGTCGGCAAGTTGCCGGAGGGCACGAAAGAACTCCAGCCGGAAGTGGTTGTCACCGCCTTCTCCCTGAATCACCTCAATGATGATCGCCGCGACATCATCCTTGTTGTTGTGAAATGCCTCTTTGATCTGGTTGATGCTTATCTCCTCGTCATGCTGCACGTGAGCAATGTGTTCCGGTGTCAACGGAAACCGCACGACCGGATTTGATATGCGTGGCCAGGAGAACTTCGGGAAGAGATCGGTTTTTACGGGATCGGTATTGGTTAACGACAGCGTATATCCCGAGCGACCGTGAAATGCCTGCCTGAAATGTATTACCTGCTTGCCGCGTTCGCTCTGATAGCCCCGGGCGAAATTCTTGCGTATTTTCCAGTCGAATGCTGCCTTCAGGGCGTTCTCCACGCCCAGCGCACCGCCTTCGATGAACAGCACGTGAGGAAAGTAGGCGGGCATCACAACGCGCTCGAATACTTCAAGGAATTCCGCCTGCTCCGCCGTGTAGATGTCGGAGTTTGAGGGTTTGTTCACGGCCACATAGGCCAGCTTCTTCAGGAAGTCCGGCGTGGTCATCTTCGGGTGATTCAATCCGATCGGCGATGAAGCGACGAACGTGAAGAAATCCAGGTACTTCTTTCCGTCCTTTGCGTCAACAATGTAACTCCCGCGGCTCTTGCGGAGGTCGATGACGATTTCAAATCCGTCAATAAGCATATGCTTCCGCAGTGTCGGAAGCACTCGATCCGGGGCGATAGCCGGTCCCGTCATTGTAGCCCGCGACGTGCGACGTACAGGGCGGCGTCTAATGGTTTGTATGGGTCTCTTGCCGGCCGAGCGGCGGGGCCCCAGTGTACGACGTTTGCCAATAGCCATGGCTCAGCTCCTTCCTGGTCAGTTGACTCGGTGAGAACTCTGGTGATATCCGGAGGAGGGAACGGCTGTCCCCTCCTCCCATGGAGCAGGAAGGCTTAGTAAAACTCGTCGTGCTCGAAAAGCGAGACAAAGTAGAGAGGCTGATGCGTCACACTGATCACTTGTCGTAGTTGTCAATCTGGGCGCGCTGCAATCCGCCGCTGTAGTCTACGTAGACGGTCTTCCACTCGGAGAAGAAATCGTAGACCGTCCACCCGCCTTCACGGTGACCGTTGCCCGTTTGTTTGACTCCGCCGAACGGCATATGGGCTTCGGCTCCGATTGTCGGAGCGTTGATGTACGTGATGCCGGCCTTGATATCACGAATGGCGGTATATGCATCGTTGACGTTCGTGGTGTAGATAGATGAGGAAAGGCCGTAGATCGTGTCATTCATTACACGAATCCCCTCCTCGAGCGAGCGCACCTTGAGTACCGCCAGCACCGGCCCGAAAATCTCTTCTTTTGCGATCCGGTGATGGGGCTGCACGTCCACAAAAATCGTCGGCTCGTGGAACCATCCGCCGGCAAGGGCAGGATCCCCGGGAACGCCGCCGCCGAACGCAAGCTTCGCACCCTCCTGCAGGCCTATCTGCACGTAGCTCTTCACGGTCTCCTGTTGCCCCTGGTTCACGCAGGGACCCAGATCGACCCCTTCCAGAAGGCCATTTCCCAGCTTCAACTTCCCCACGCGTTTGACGAGCATTTCCAGGAAGGTATCATATACCTTCTCGTGGAGCACCAGACGGCTCGTCGCCGTGCAGCGTTGTCCCGTCGTCCCGAAGGCGCCCCAGACCACTCCGTCA
>DAINBR010000156.1:0-7764 GCA_036732865.1 Bacteroidota bacterium
CGCGGCCGAGCGGCCGGCGTTCTCCATCAACAGGGCTCCGGGTATACCGAAGCCTTCGATCGCCGCCCGATCGAACCCCCGCATCACTTCGGCAGTTGCAAGTAGCTTCATGGCGCTTCCGGGATCAGAAAAAGCGTAAGGTCAGATTAATAATGGTAGATGGAAACAAACCGAGAAAGATGACGGCAACGACCGCGATGCTGAGGGCCAGAACTCCCGGGAAAAATGTTTTCACCTCCCGGTCGGCCGGCTCAGTAACGAAGTACATCATCACAACGAGCCGGAGATAATAGTACACGGAGACGACGCTCATGATCACGCCGAGGATGGCGAGCCACGTGTAGCCCGACTCGATCGCTCCGACAAAGACGTAATACTTCGCGAAGAACCCGGCGAAGGGGGGGATGCCCGCCAGGGAGAACATAAACACCGTCAACATGGCAGAGAGGAGCGGCGTTCGCCTTCCGAGTCCGGCACAGTCACTGAATTGGAGATTTTCCCCACCGGGCTGCTCGACGAGCGCCAGGGCGCCGAAAGCTCCGATATTCATGACCGTATAGGCAAGCACGTAGTAGAGGACGCCACTGGCACCTGTGGCGTTTGAAGCCACAACACCCACGAGGATGTATCCGGCATGGGCGATGCTGGAATACGCAAGCATCCGCTTGACGCTGGATTGTGCGAGTGCGGCCAGGTTGCCCAGGATCATCGACGCCGCTGCCACATATGCAAGGATTTCGCGGATCAATCCCTCTTCCCGTAGGACCGATGGCGCGAAGACGAGGAGGAACACGGAAAACGCCGCGGCCTTGCCGCCCGTAGCCATGAAGCCGCTCACCGATGTGGGCGCGCCTTCGTACACATCGGGCGCCCACAGGTGGAAAGGCACCGCGGCGATTTTGAAAAGCAACCCGGTCAGCAACAGGCCGAGCCCGACGGTGAACACCGGTGTATTGTCAAGTCCCGGCGCCGCGTTCCTGACTGCGCTGATATTGGTCGTACCGGTCGTGCCGTAGAGGAGGGCAATTCCATACAGCAGAAATCCTGTTGCGAACGCCCCCAGCAGGAAATATTTCATGCCGGCTTCATTGCTCAGTGTGCTATGGCGTGCAATCGCGGCGAGAACGTAAAAAGCGATCGACATCGTTTCCAACCCTAGGAAAAACACGACGAGGTCGTTTGCGGCCCCCATGAGCATCATGCCCAGCACGGCGATGGCGACGAGGGCATGGAATTCTCCTTTTACGGTCCCGATTTTCCGGAGATACCTGGATGAGAGCAGCACGCTCAAAGCACCTCCCACACAGAACACCATGGAGGTATAGTTGGCAAATCCACCGGTCGTGACGGTCCCCCCGAACGCGAGTCCACTCCACGCAGTGTTCGCAGCCGCCACGGCCCCCGCTACAAGAAAACCAATGAGGGCAATCCACCGGTCCACTTTCTCGCCGTTGGGCAGAATTGATTCGACGACCAGAAGAATCAATGCGGTGACGAAGATCAGGCTGATCGGCCCGATCGCAAGGATGTCAGCAAATGTCACTGGGATGCCCATTGAATTCTCATTCACTTTCGACAGACCCACACAATTGTTCAGCGCTTCCCGCCTGCCGCTTCTACCGGAGGAACAACCACCAGATCGCGACAAAAATCGGAATCAGCACGGGAATCGAATACTTGACAATGTAGCCAAAGAAACTCGGGCACTGAATCCCCGTCTGTTCGGCGATGGATTTTACCATGAAATTCGGACCGTTGCCGATGTAGCTGCAGGCCCCGAAGAACACGGCGCCAAGCGAGATGGCCTGTACGTGCAACGGATGGTTGGCAAGCAGCGCGCTCACCATGATCTGTTCCACCGGGACATTTCCCTGTGCGACAAGATCAAAATGATATTGCACCAGAGACGCGAACGTTGCGCGGATTTCCTGGGCATGTTCGCCGGTGAGTCCGGCGAGTGCCGCACCCTTTGTCGCGACCAGCTGCTGCACGCCGGTCACAACCTCGGGGTTGACGAACAGTCCCACTGCCGCACTCAGAAAGTTTAGGTAGGTCGGGGCGTTGTCAAGAAACGCCGAGAGAGACCCTGTCCCAAAATAGAACTGTCCAGCAGTCACAATCCCCAAGGCAGAAGCATTCAGTTCCAGCCAATCCAGGGCGGGAATCATCGTCGCGAAGATGCCCGCAAAAAGCACTGCAACTTCCTTGATCGGGATAAAGTTGAAATCGTTCTTCCGGTGGATCTCGCGTTTTGTCGTAAAATACGAGCCGGCAGCGGCAAGTATCATCAGCACTTCGCGGATCAGCGGCGGCTCGGTGATAAATACCGCGACAAGTATCAGGGCAAGAAAGAACAGATTATGCACACCCGAGGCCGAACCTTCCTCGTGCGCGCTCTCCACGCTCTTCCGCTCGGCGGCTGAGAGACGGCGGTAGCTGATGAAATCCGTGACAAAGAAAACCCCCAGCACAAGTGCCATGGCCACAAGCCAGGGGAACCAGGACCGTTCCAGGACCCAATAGAACGGGACACCCCGCAGATAGCCGAGGAACAGCGGCGGATCGCCGATGGGTGTCAACGCCCCGCCCATGTTACTCACGATGAAAATGAAAAAGACCACATGGAACGGACGGACCCGGTAGCGGTTTGCCCGGAGGAACGGCCGGATCAGGATAATGGAAGCGCCCGTTGTTCCCACAAGGTTTGCCAGCACTGCCCCGATTGCCAGGATGAAGACATTCGCCAGAGGGCGCGATTTGCCTTTGATCTGAATGTGAATTCCGCCTGCCACAACGAAGAGCGCGCCAATCAGCACGATGAAGCTGATATACTCCATGAGCGTGAGCAGCAACCGGTCAGCGTGACCGAGCCCAAAAACGTAGTAACCGGCGACAATCGCCCCGAGCCCGAACGCCACGTAAGGGTAGTTGTGCTCCCACCAATGGCGATTGATGAACGGGACGATGGCAATCGAGAGCAGGAGCGTGATGAAGGGAATCACCCAACCGACGTGCACGGGCACCGCGTGCGAGGACGACCCCTCATTTGCGAACGCTGCCAGAGGCAGAAGCACGGTGAGGGCAAGCGCGCACAGTGAGATGCGGGCCGAATCCCTCACCGCTCTCTCCGCATATCGGACGGGTTCTGTTCGACCACAACGCCCACGGTGCCGCGGCGTGCTTCCTCCAGCTGATGCACGACGTGTTTGGCAGCCACCGCACTTTTGTCAAGGAACGTTTTTGGATAGACGCCAAGCCAGACGATGAGGATCACCACAGGCACGAGCACGGCCCATTCGCGAGCGCCCAGATCTTTGAGCGACCGGTTCTCGGGATTGTCCACGCGGCCGAAGAACACGCGCTGGTAACTCCAGAGGAGATAGACCGCGGCGAGGATCACACCGGTAGCCGCAACAATGGCGTACCAGGGGCTGCCGAGGAAGCTGGACTTGAAAGCGCCGACGAGAATCAGGAATTCACCGACGAATCCGTTCAGTCCCGGGAGCCCGACGGAAGACAGCATTACGATCATATAGAAGGTCGCGAACACCGGCATGATTCTCGCCAACCCGCCATAGTCGCTGATCATGCGCGTATGCCGGCGCTCGTAGATCATGCCCACGAGAAGGAAGAGCGCCCCTGTGGAGAGCCCGTGGTTCACCATCTGGATGATGGCGCCCTGCATTCCCTCTTCATTGAGAGCCAGGAGCCCGAGGACGACGAAGCCGAGGTGGCTCACGGATGAATACGCGACGAGTTTTTTCAGGTCGGGTTGCACCATAGAGACCAGAGCGCCATAGATGATGCCGACCACAGCCAGGATTGCCACATACGGGAGAAACGTGAAGGTGGCGGACGGGAAAAGCGGCAGACAGAATCTTACGATGCCGTATGTCCCCATTTTCAGCAAGACACCGGCAAGGATTACGCTTCCAGCCGTCGGAGCCTCCACATGCGCATCAGGCAACCACGTGTGCAGCGGAAATATCGGGACTTTGACGGCAAAACTGAGCGTGAAGGCGAGGAACATCCACGTTTGAATGCCGAAGGGAATGCCGGGAGCGATGGCGTAGAGTTCCAGGAGGTTGGTAGTGAAGTGCCCTCCCGTCAGTGTTGATGCGTAGAAGCCGAGCCAGATGATTGCGATGAGCATCAACAGGCTTCCGGCCATCGTGTAGATAAAGAATTTCACGGCCGCATAGATCCGTTCCTTGCCGCCCCAGATGCCGATGATGAAATACATCGGGATAAGCATGAACTCCCAGAACACGTAGAAGAGCAGAAGATCGAGCGACATGAAAACGCCGAGTGTCCCGACTTCCAGGAGAAGCATGAGCGCCACGAACCCCTTGACCCGGTCCTTCACGGAATCCCACGACGCCAGCAGCGCGATCGGAGTCAGGAAGGTCGTCAGGACGACGAGGAGGAGGGAGATTCCGTCGACGCCGAGGTGATAGCTCACATATAGAGACGAGATCCAGGTCACCTTTTCGACAAACTGCATTCCATCCGCTGCCGCATCGAACCGGACGAAGAGAAGCACCGAAGCTGCGAACGTCAGAAGTGATGCGATGAAGCCCGAGATCTTCACGGCGCGAACGCCGACGGCTGGAAGTGCCACGACGACACCCGCGCCGACCAGCGGCAGAAACAGGATCAGGCTCAGGAGGTAATGATCAGTCATATCGGTATTGGGCCAATTTGCCTAGAGTGTCAGTGTGCCAGGATCCACGCGAGGATCGCAACGACGCCCACAACGAAGATCAAAGCGTAACTCTGTATGACGCCCGTCTGTACCAGTCGGAACGTTCTGCCGACCGCCGCAGTGAAGCGTGCGATGGCATTCACGCTCCAGTCAATAACGTGCACATCCACAACCCGCCAGAGCAACTTCTCGGAGCCGGTCACGACCGGCTTCACAACCGCCGCATCATAGATCTCATCGACATAGTATTTGTTCAGGAGCGTCGTGTAGGCCCACCGCAATCTGTTGCTCAGCGTCTCGGGTACATCCTTTCTCTTCAGATACCAGTTCCGGGCGATGAAGATTCCGGCCAATGCCACGCCCACGGACATTGCCATGAGGACGTATTCGAGTGTGTGATTCTCCGCGCCTGCATGCGGAAGGCGGTCGAGGGCAGGTCTGAAGACCGGCTCGAGCCAATGCCCGATCGCATTCCCTCCCCCGAGGCTCGCGGGCACGCCGAAGATCCCGCCGAGAACGGAGAGGATGGCCAGGAGAATAAGCGTAACGGCCATCGTGCCAGGCGCATCATGCGGGTGTGTGCCGCTTGCCCAGCGGGCGTCACCTTCGAACGTCAACGTCACAAGCCGGGACATATAGAATGCCGTCAGCGCGGCACCCGACAACCCCATTGCCCAGAGAATCCAATGGCCGCCGGCGAAGGCCTGCCAGAGAATCTCATCCTTGCTGAAGAATCCGGAGAGAGGGAAAATACCCGATATGGCGACTGCACCCGCGAGGAAGGTCCAGTAGGTCACCGGCATCGGGCCCTTCAGGGCGCCCATCTTCCTGATGTTCTGTTCGTCGTGCAAGGCATGGATGACGGCCCCGGCACCGAGGAAGAGCAATGCCTTGAAGAAGGCGTGGGTCACAACATGGAAGATGCCTGCGCTGAAGGCCCCGACCCCGAGCGCCAGGAACATATACCCCAGTTGGCTGATCGTGGAATACGCAAGGATTTTCTTGATGTCATTTTGCACGAGTCCGATTGTCGCGGCGAACAGGGCGGTTCCTGCGCCGATGATCCCGACCACCTGGAGAGAGATCGGGGCGAGGGCAAACAGCAACGAGCAGCGGGCAACCATGTAGACGCCGGCGGTGACCATGGTGGCGGCATGGATCAGGGCGCTGACCGGCGTCGGGCCGGCCATTGCATCGGGCAGCCAGACGAACAGCGGAATTTGTGCCGACTTACCCGTTGCCCCGAGGAAGAGCGCGAGTGTAATCGCGACCATGACGGGCGTGCCGATGTCGAATTTTCCGGCCTGGCCGAATACTGATTGGAACTGCAGGGACCCGAACGTCATGAAGATGAGGAACATGCCGATGAGGAATCCGAAATCGCCGATGCGGTTTACGATAAACGCCTTCTTCGCCGCGTCAGCAGTGGTGCCCTTCTCGAAGTCGCGATCATACCAGAACCCGATCAACAGATAGGAGCAGAGTCCGACCCCTTCCCAGCCGAGAAACATGAGCAGGAAGTTGTCTGCGAGGATCAGGTTCAGCATTGCAAACACGAAGAGATTCAGGTATGAGAAGAAGCGCCAGTAGCCCGGGTCGCCGTGCATGTAACCGATCGAGTACACGTGGATCAGAAAACCCACGCCGGTGACGACCAGGAGCATGGTAACGGAGAGCGGATCGACCTGGTAGGCCACCGCGGATTGAAGTCCGCCGGCAGCAATCCAGGGGAAGATCGTGATTACATGCGCGCGGTCGTCGGCGGGGAGCGCTAGGAGTTCATTGAACAGGATACATCCGAACACGAACCCTGCCCCGACCGCGGCACTGCCGAGCGTCCCGATGAGCCATTCCTTCTTCAGGTAGCGGCCGGCGAGGCCATTGACAAGAAACCCGATCAGCGGGAGTAGAACGGCCAGTGGGGCAAGAGCGATTGTGGTCATTACCACTTCAGGATATTGATGTCGTCAACGTTTACTGTCTGCTTGTTGCGGTAGAGGGCAATTACGATTGCCAGTCCGACCGCCGCCTCGGCAGCCGCCACGGCCATCACGAAAAACACGAGCGCCTGTCCGGTGATATCACCGAGGAAAGCGGAATAGGCGACCAGCGTCAGGTTCACCGAATTGAGCATGAGTTCAATGCTCATGAACACCACGATCACGTTCCGGCGCGAGAGAACGCCGATCACGCCAATGGCGAAGAGCACTGCGCTTAATCCCAGGTAGTATGGCAGGGGCACGGACATGTGAGGGCTCAGGCAGTAGGTTTCTTGGCAAGGATGAGTGCGCCGACCACTGCCGCGAACAACAGCATCCCGGTTGCTTGCAGCGGCAGCAGGAAGCGGCTAAAGAGCGCGAAGCCCATGCTCTCCACGGTTCCGATGGTTGCTGCATCGGAATGCATCTGCTGACTCCCGGACGCTACATGTGTTTCCGCGAAGAGGTAGAGCATTTCAAGGGCAAAAGCGAGCACGACACCCGATGCCAGGAGCGTGCGCATGGTGAACCGTTCCACCAGTTTTTCCTCATCGCCCAGATTCAGGAGCATGATCACGAAGACAACGAGCACCATGATTGCGCCCGCGTAGACCGCGATCTCCAGCACAGCAAGCAACTGTGCCCGCAGCAGGAGGTAGAGGCCGGCCAGGCAGAAGAAATTCCCAATCAGGCTGACCGCGCTATTCACGGGGTTGCGCTGCAGGACCATCGCAACAGCGGTCGTGACCGCGGCGGAAGCCAGGAACACGAATACCAACAATTCAGTGATCACGCCGGGAGCCCTTTGGAAGAGATACTGCGTTGCATCAGTTGTAGAAATTAAGAGAATTCCTCAAGAGAAGCAAAACCGCGGGGGCCGCGTTGCAGACGCCCCTCGGCCGGTTCAACGGAAATAATAGTGAATTGCGAACTGAGGCAGGGGCAATACAGTCCCATCACAGAAATACGTGAAGAGCAATTCCAGCGTCGCATGGAATCCCGGACCGGCATACGCTTCGCCGCCCAAACCGGCGCCCATCCGCGTCGCCGTCTCCACCATCGCGGCCACCACCTTGGGGT
>DAINBR010000157.1:0-7758 GCA_036732865.1 Bacteroidota bacterium
CGCGCTGCCTGACTCCACCGCAAGAGCCTGTATCGGCAGCTATGGTCCGCGCTCGGTGCGGTTCGAAAACGGTTCGCTATACTACCGCCGGGAGGGCAGGCCGGAGTTCCGGCTGGTCCCGATGGGAGGGAACAGGTACATCGTCGAGACGCTTGACTACTTCCGCCTTCAGTTCCGAACAGACAGCTCGGGGAAAGTCACAGAGCTGATCGGGCAGTATGACAACGGCGACACGGACTCGAACCCGCGTACACGGTAGTCGGCACTTCGATCAACCCATTGACTATTCACATCCGGTTCACGGTGCTTGCGCTTGCTGTTGATCAGTCGCCGAACGGGCTCGTGATCTTGCCCGCATCCCAACGGTGGAGGTAGTCTTTGGTCACCTTCCTGACAAGTCCCCCGAGCAGGAGAAGCCCGATGAGGTTAGGGATGGCCATCAGCGCGTTGCCAATATCGCCGAGGTTCCAGACGATCTGGAGGTGTCGCCCTTGCAGCACGGCGCCAAAGAAAACGAAGAGGCAGAAAAGGTAGCGGTACGGGAGGACAACCTTGATTCCCCACAGGTAGCGCGCACCCTGCTCCCCGTAGTAGGACCACCCGATCAGGGTTGTGTAGCCGAAGAGAAAACTGCTCAGGCTGACGATCCAGCCGCCGAGATCTGAGCCAAGACCCACGGCAAACGCGCTTTTGGTCAGCTCGGTACTAGTCAAACCGGTCGTGTGGGGGTGAAGGTTCGAAGCCAGAATGACGAATGTCGTCATACTGCAGACGATGATTGTGTCGATGAAGGTACCCATCATGGCCACCAAGCCCTGGGCGGCCGATTCATTGCCTTTGGCCGCTGCAGCGGGAATGGAGCAGGAACCGATTCCCGACTCATTGGAAAGTGTGCCCCGGGCGATCCCGAAGCGGATCGCCTCTTTCACCGTGTGTCCCAAGAATCCTCCCACGATCGCCTCGTTCGTCAATGCCGAACGAAGGACGATCATGAGGATGTCCGGGATGACCAAGACGTTTGAGAAGATGACGTAGAATCCCGCTCCCATGTACAGGACGATCATTGCCGGCACAAGCCTCTCGGCCACGGCAGCAATGCGTTTGAGTCCTCCGATGATAACGAGTCCGACTATTATTGCCAGTCCGATCCCCGTTGCAATGAAGGGGATGCCGAAGTCGCTGTTCAAGGCGAGCGCAATCGAGTTGGACTGCGCCATGTTGCCGCTTCCGAAGGTGGACATCAGGATCACGGCGATGGAAAACCAGAGTGCCAGAAGCTTTCCCAACCCTTTCCACCGGATGCCATCGCGCAGATAGTACATCGCACCGCCGCTGAAGGTACCGTCCGCGCTTTTGACCCGGAACTTGAGTCCCAAAAGCCCCTCACAGTACTTCGTCGCCATTCCAAAGACCGCCGTCATCCACATCCAGAACGGTGCGCCCGGTCCGCCACTGGCGATCGCGGTTGCAACGCCGGCGATGTTCCCGTTGCCGACAGTTGCCGCAAGGGCTGTCATCAGTGCCTGGAACGGGGTAATGTCACCTGTACGCCCAGCCATATCGGCCTTGTCTCGGCCCTTGAACATGAAACGGATTGCGAGGCCCAACCGGCGGACCTGGATGAAGCCGGTCTGGAAAGAAAGATAGATCCCGGTGCCCGCGAGCAAGAGGATTACGGCCGGCCACCAAATATGGTCTGCGGCAAGAGTGGTGTAATGGAGCAACAGATCAAGATACTCGGTCATCTGGATTCTCCGAATCAGTTACTTGAGAACTACCCGAACACGCCCGTGAGGTTCAACAGCACGGCGGCGATGATCAGGGGGCAGACAAACTTCAGCATGAACGACCAACCCGGGGCCAGCGCTGCGTATGACGGCCCGGCCCCGAGAAGTAGCTCTTCAGTCGCCTTGCGTGATCCCCAGACCCATCCGACCAGGATCGCCAGGAGCAACCCTCCGAGTGAGAGGGAGAGGTTTCCAAAGAGGAAATCCATTACCCCGAGAAAATCCGTTCCCCCAAGCCAAGCGATTGAGCCCAGCGCGGGAACGGCTCCCTGGGAGAGCGCGCTCGGCAAGCCGACAACGAATACGATCATGCTGACGATGATGACAGCCTTCTTTCTGGACCACCTCTTCTGGTCGACCAGGAACGCGACAGGCACTTCGAGGAGCGACACCGTCGAGGTGAGGGCCGCGATGGCCAGAAGGACAAAGAAGAAGACGCCGACGATCGTGCCTCCAGGCATCATCTCAAAGATCTTTGGAAGGACGTTGAACACGAGGCCGGGACCCTGAGTCGGAGCCTGGCCAACTGAAAAAAGGGCCGGAAAGATGACGAGGCCGGCAAGCACGGCGATCAACGTGTCGCTCAGCGCCACGGCGCCTGCGGACACCATGAGGTTCTCCCGTTTGGAGATGTAGCTCCCGTAGGTAATCATCGTGCCCATCCCGAGGCTTAAGGAAAAGAATGCCTGGCCCAGGGCGGCCAGGATAGTCGAACCGGAGATCTTGCCCAGATCGGGCTTCAAGTAGAACTCCACTCCCTTAGAGGCCCCTTCCAGGGTCATTGCAAAGACGATAAGGCCAACCAGAATGACCAGCAGGAGCGGCATCAGGATCTTTGACCATCGCTCGATGCCCCGCTCGACACCTCCTACCACCACGCTTGCGGTCAAGAGCAGGAACAGCGCGAAGAAGCCGATCTCGACCGTGGGATCAGCGACAAAAGGTCCGAAGCTGTTGGTGGAATGGGCGATCGTCCGGTAAATGTAGCCGATGGTCCATCCCGCGATGACTGCATAGTAGGAAAGGATGCCGACCCCGGTGGCAACTCCGAGATATCCTACGAGTGGCCAGAAGCGGGATTTGGAGACAGCGCGGATCGCGCCGACGGGATTCAACGATGTGTGCCGTCCGAGTGTGAGCTCGGCGATGAGCACAGGGACACCGATCGCAAAGACACACGCGATGTAGACCACGACGAAAGCGGCCCCGCCCTGCATGCCGGTGATATAGGGAAAACGCCAGATGTTGCCGAGCCCTATCGCCGACCCGGCGGCGGCAAGGATGAATCCGAATCTGGACGTCCAGGCGCCTCGAACTGACTGGTCCACTCGACGGCTCCAAACAGGTGGGGATGCACGAAATAACGTTGAGTATACAGAATTCGCCCCAGAGAATCAATGAAGGGGGAAGCACAGCGGGAAAGCCCTACCCGTTCCACGATATAGACGAAACGCGGATCCGTTCGGACGCCGCAGGCAGCGGGATCCCTCTTCGCGTGCTAACCCGTTTAGGGGAAGGGAATGCACACTCGACGCTTGTGGAGCCGTTCCTTGATCGGATGATTCATGGTGACATTCTGGCCTGGATGGAATTTTGAAGAGAGACAGCGGTGTGCCGCATCAAATAATAGTAGATGCTGTCGACAAGTGCTTTCCAACTGGCTTCGATGATGTCGTGGGAGACTCCGACAGTATTCCACGAGGCGTTGTCGTCACGCGACGTGACGAGCACCCGTACTTTGGCACCGGTCCCCTCAAAACCGTCGAGTACGCGCACTTTGTAATCGCTCAACACCATGTTCCCCAGCGCCGGATAGAATTTCTCCAGCGCCTTGCGCAACGCCTTATCCAGCGCGTTTACCGGCCCATTGCCTTCAGCCGCAGTGTGTTCCACCATCCCTCCGACACGGACTTTGATGAGCGCCTCGGACACCGGGGCGGCCTCCGTGGATTCTTTGTGGATGATGACTTTGAAACCGCCAAGTTCGAAAAATTCGCGCCACGTATCCAGTTTCTGCTTTATCAGCAGCTCCAGCGATCCATCGGCTTCTTCGTAATGGTAGCCGCCGTGCTCCCTGGTTTTGATCTCATCAACAATGCGCTGGATCGCGGGCGATTTCTCCTCCAGTGTGATGCCGAACTCCCGTGCTTTGTAGGCAACATTGCTTTTCCCCGAGAGATCCGATACCAGCACGCGGCGACGGTTCCCCACCACGTTGGGTGCAATGTGTTCGTATGTGGCCGTGTTCTTCATGACTGCACTGACATGCACGCCTCCTTTGTGCGCAAAGGCACTCTGACCGACGAAAGGTAGGTGCTTCTCCTGCGCGAGGTTTGCTAGGTCAGCGATGTACTTCGACACGCTGGTCAACCGTGCAAGATGTTCTTTGCCAACGCAATGATACCCCAGTTTTAGTTGGAGATTCGGGATAATGGAACAGAGATTTGCGTTTCCGCACCGTTCGCCGTAGCCATTCATCGTCCCCTGCACGTGCACGGCGCCACTGCGCACCGCGGCAAGGGTGTTGGCCACCGCCAACTCCCCATCATTATGGGTATGGATGCCAATGGCAGCGGTGATGTTACTGCGGACATCCTCCACAATCCTCGCAATGTCTTCGGGAAGAGATCCACCATTGGTGTCGCACAATACAATGGTATGGGCACCGCCTTGCTGTGCGGCACGAAGTGTCTTCAATGCGTATTCACACGTATCCTTGTAGCCGTCAAAGAAATGCTCCGCGTCGTAGACTACCTCGCGGCCCTGGCCGACAAGATACGAAACTGAATCACCAATGATGTCCAGGTTCTCCTGTTCGCTGATCTGCAACGCTTCGCGGACATGGAGTAACCAGCTCTTGCCGAAGATGGTCACCACCGGGGTTTCCGCGGCAAGCAGCGCATTTATATTGGCATCGTCCTGTACGCGGTTCTTTGTCCGCCGGGTGCTTCCGAATGCTGCCAGCCGCGCGTGCACGAGATGGAGCGCCCGGGCACGGAGGAAGAATTCCACATCGCGGGGATTTGAACCCGGCCAACCGCCTTCGATGTACTCAACACCGAACTCATCAAGGGCCCGCGCGACACGCAACTTGTCATCGGCCGAGAAGTTTACCTCCTCGCCCTGAGTGCCGTCCCGCAGGGTTGTATCATACAACGCGATATGTCGCATCCCCGCTTTGCTGTTGTGATTCATTGTTGTGGTTCCCAAGTGTGTCACCGTCACGTCGGTGTTGGACCGTGTGTGAGATAGTTGTCAATTTCGTGGGCAGCTCGACGGCCCTCCGCGATAGCCCACACGACAAGGGACTGGCCACGCCGCATGTCGCCGCCGGCAAAAATCCCGGTGACAGAAGTCATATAGTGCTCATCGGTGGACACGTTGCCCCGGGCATCGAGCGCAACGCCGAGCTCATCAAGCAGCCCAGTCTTGTGCGGTCCCGTGAATCCCATGGCAATGAGTATAAGGTCGGCACCGAGACTGAAGGCCGATCCCTCGATGGGCGTAACCCCGGGTGGCGGACCCACGCGCACTGCACGAAGCCCTGCCACATGTCCGTTGGCATCACCCTCGAAGTGGGTCGTTGCAACAGCCCACTCGCGTACCCCTCCTTCTTCGTGCGACGATTCTGTGCGCAGCTGAAGAGGCCACAGGGGCCAGGGAGTGCTCGCGGCTCGTTCCAGTGGAGGCCGGGGAAGAATCTCCAGCTGGTGAACAGAAGCGGCCTTCTGCCGATGACACGTTCCCAGACAGTCGGCGCCGGTATCGCCACCGCCAAGAATAATTACCCGTTTTCCTGTCGCGAGAATATCTCCGGCTGTATCAGCCGGTAAACCCGCCACCCGCCTGTTCTGCTGTCCCAGGAAATCCACAGCAAAGTGGATCCCCTTGAGGTCTCTGCCGGGGACCGGAAGATCCCGCGGCGACTCGGCACCTCCGCAGAGGAGCATGGCATGGTACGATTGCCGAAGTGCCAGCGCAGGTATTTGCACACCCACGTGTGCGTTGGTCGCAAACACAATTCCTTCCGACCTCAACAGGTTGATCCGGCGATCGAGCATCTGCTTTTCGAGTTTGAAGTCGGGAATGCCATAGCGGAGCAAGCCGCCTATGCGGTCGCTCTTTTCGTAGACCGTCACGTGGTGGCCGGCCCGGTTAAGCTGCTGCGCGGCAGCCAGGCCGGATGGACCCGAACCAATAACCGCCACCCGTTTGCCTGAACGTTGCGACGGCCACTCCGGAGCAACCCATCCTTGCTCAAACGCATATTCAATGATCTTCTGTTCAATCGCCTTGATAGACACTGGGGGCTCATTGATGCCGAGCACGCAAGACGATTCACAGGGTGCAGGGCACAGACTGCCCGTGAACTCCGGGAAGTTGTTGGTCGCGTGTAGAATGCGCAGCGCATCCTGCCATCGTTCACGATGTACCAGATCATTCCAGTGCGGGATTACGTTGTTTAACGGACACCCATGATGGCAGAATGGCACGCCGCAATCCATGCAGCGGGCGGCTTGGGTACGGACGTTTTGCTCCGGGAACATCTGATACACGGAACGCCAATCCTTCACCCGATCCTCCACGGACCGTCGGGAAGGAGTTTCGCGGCGATATTCGAGAAATCCGGTGGGCTTACCCAACAGGCACCTCCTGAGCGGTGACGGACGATTGTAGGCGCAGATGTGCGGCAGTTGCAACCACACGCTTGAAATCATGTGGAAACACTTTGACGAATTTCGGGAAGAACTCCTCCCGACGCGAAAGGAGTGTCGTTCCGCGAGGACTGCCCGTGTATGCAACGTGCTTGTTGATCAAGTCAGTCAAGATCCGGTCGTCTTCAGCATCGAGAGGATCTAGATCGACCATATCACGATTGCAAAGTGAGGTCGCGAAATCGCCTGTCTCATCGAGCACATAGGCGAGACCACCGGACATTCCTGCGGCAAAGTTCCTTCCGGTTTTGCCCAGCACCACGACAATGCCGTTTGTCATATACTCGCAACCGTGGTCCCCCACCGATTCCACTACGGCGCGCGCCCCGGAATTGCGCACAGCGAATCGTTCACCCGCCATCCCACCCACATACGCTTCGCCGCTTGTTGCACCATAGAGCACGACGTTGCCGACAACGATCCCCTGTTCCGGTGGAAAAATGGAGTCTTTCGGAGGGAAAACGACAAGTTTTCCGCCCGAAAGCCCTTTGCCGACGTAGTCGTTTGCATCCCCTTCCAACACAAGGGTCACTCCCTTCGCAAGAAAGGCGCCGAAGCTCTGCCCGGCTGACCCCTTGCATGAAACAATAATCGTGTCATCCGGCAGACCTTTGGAGCCATGTTTCCGGGCAACCTCACCACTGAGCATCGCGCCAATGGCCCTGTGGACATTGCGAACAGGAAGAACGAGAGTCAAGGGTGTCGCATGTTCAAGCGCCGCTTGCGAGCGTTCAATCAACTCGTGATCGAGTGCGTCATGGAGACCGTGATCCTGTGTGATCTGACAACGACGACCGAACCTGAGAGGCACAGCAGGATTATGAAGCACAGAGGAGAGGTCAACATGTTTTGCCTTCCAATGCTCGATGTCCTTGCGCGCCTGGAGCATGTCGACTCTTCCAATCATCTCGTCCATTGTTCTGAAGCCCAGCTGTGCCATGATTTCACGGACTTCTTCGGCGATGAAGAAGAAGAAATTCACAACGTGCTCCGGCGCGCCGGCGAACTTTGCCCGCAGCACCGGATCCTGAGTCGCTATGCCGACCGGACAGGTGTTGAGATGGCATTTGCGCATCATGACACATCCCATGGCAATCAGCGGGGTTGTGGCGAAACCGAATTCTTCTGCTCCGAGCAAAGCGGCAATCGCCACATCGCGCCCCGATTGAAGTTTCCCGTCCGTCTGAAGGCGTACCCGGCTGCGCAGATCATTCAGCACAAGCACCTGTTGTGTCTCGGCCAGTCCGATCTCCCAT